>CAXTDP010000016.1:0-23197 GCA_964242295.1 uncultured Acetobacteraceae bacterium
GCATGCGGCGTGAAGGTCGCCCTGATCAATCCGCCGTGGACGTTCGAGGGCAGCATCTATTTCGGCTGCCGCGAGCCGCATCTGCCGCTCGAACTGGGTTACGCCCGCGCCATGCTGGAGCGGGATGGGCATGCGGTCTTGCTGCTGGACGGGCATTTGATGGGCCAGTCCTATGCCGACCTGGCGGACCAGGTGCGCGGCTTCAGTCCGGACATGACCGTCGTCGCCACAGCTCCAAGCTACCTGTTCTGGCGCTGCGCCCCGCCGGAATTGCGGGTGCCGCGGGCCATGCTGGACACCCTGGCCGACGCAGGCGGCATGACGGTCGCGGTCGGCCCGCACGGGTCCTCCACCCCCGAAACGGCGCTCCGCAAGCTGGGCGTTGATGTCGTGGTGATGGGGGAGTGCGAGGAGGTCGTGGCGGCCCTGGCGGCTGGCGGCATGCCGGGCCAGGTGGCCGGGACTGCCATCCTGGACGGCGAGGCCCTGCGTCAATGCGGCGGTCCCCAGGCCGGGCGCTTCACCGACCTGCCGGCGCTGCACTGGCCGGACGAGTGGGTGCGCCGCCACCACCATCACCATCACCGCTTCGACCGCCCGGCCCAGGCACCTGGCGCCGAGGTCGAGGCGTCGCGCGGTTGTCCCTACTCGTGCAGCTTCTGCGCGAAGATCGACTTCAGGGACAAGTATCGCCGCCGCGACCTGGCGCCGATGCTGGCGGAGATTGATGCGCTCATCGGGCAGGGCGTCGAGTACCTGTATTTCATTGACGAGATCTTCCTGCCGCAGCGCGCCCTGCTGGAAGCCCTGGTGGACCGTCCCATCGAGTTCGGCATCCAGACCCGCATTGACCTGTGGAAGCCCGACATGCTGGCCCTGCTGGGCGCGGCCGGCTGCGTGTCCATCGAGGCCGGGGTGGAAAGCCTGACCGAGGACGGCCGCGCCGCGCTGGACAAGCGTTGCAAGCTGACGACGGATGAGTTGGCCGAGTTGCTGGTGCTCGCCCGCCGGCATGTCCCGTTCGTGCAGGCCAACCTCCTCGAAGTCGCGGATGACGACGCCGCGATGGTCGTGGCCTGGCGGGACCGGCTGCGCTCGCAGGGCGTTTGGGCCAACGACCCGGTGCCACTGTATCCGTATCCCAGCTCGCCCGACTACCGGCGCCTGTTCGGCCTGCCGGATGGCGAAGCTTGGGAGCGGGCGCACCGGCACTACCTCGGCCAGTTCGACGCCTTCTCCGATATCCAGGACGCCCAGCCCTTGCCGTTGCCGGAACTGGAACGGGCGTGCCGGACGGCGTAACGGCGCCAGGGATGCAGCGCCTGCTGGTGACGACGGACGCCGTGGGCGGGGTGTGGCGTTACGCCGTGGACCTGGCCAGCGGCCTGGCCGACCGCGGCATCGAAACCGTGCTGGCCGTCATGGGGCCGCCAGCCGATGCGGCGCAGCGCAAGGAGGCCGAGGCCGTCCGTAGCCTTCGCCTGGTGCAGACCGGGCTGCCGCTGGACTGGACCGCCGATGACCCGGCGGCGCTGGCCCATGCCTCGGCCAAGCTTGCGGCGCTCGCGGCCTTGACCGGAGTGTCCGCCGCGCATCTGCACGCCCCGGCGCTGGTCGGCGGCCAGCCCTGGTCCGTCCCGGTGGTTGCCGTCGCGCATTCCTGCGTCGGCACGTGGTGGCGTGCGGTCCGTGGCGGTAGAATGCCGGAGGACTTCCGCTGGCGCACCGAGGCCGCGGCGTCCGGGCTACGCGCGGCGGCGGCCGTAATCGCCCCCACGACGGCCCATGCGGCGTTGCTGCAGGAAGTTTATGGCCCGGTCCAGGTCCAGGTCGTCCATAATGGGCGTGACCCCGCGCTGTTGCCAAGCGGACCACGCAGCCGGGCGGTGCTCACCGCCGGGCGGCTGTGGGACGAGGGCAAGGGCGTGGCGCATTTGGATCAGGCGGCCGCCGGGTTGGGCGCACCGGTCCGCGCCGCTGGACAGGTGCAGGGGCCGAATGGCGCGGCGGCTAATTTTGCCAACCTGGACCTACTCGGCGCCTTGGACCCTGCCGGCATGGCCGCCGCCTACGCCGGCGCAACCGTGTTTGCCTCGATGGCCCGCTATGAACCGTTTGGGCTCGCGGTGCTGGAGGCGGCGCAGGCCGGGATGGCGCTGGTGCTGTCGGATCTGCCGGGCTTCCGCGAGCTATGGGACGGGGCGGCGCTGTTCGTGGGGGAGGACGACGACCTACCCGCCGCGCTGCGCCGTGCGCTGGACGACCCGGCGGCGCTCGCCGCCGCGGCCTGGCAGCGGGGGATGCGCTACACCGCCGACGCCATGACCCACGCGACCCTTGCCGTCCACCGCGCCGCGGCCTTGGCCTGATGCGCCTCGTTTACTTCACCCACTCCCTGGCATCCTGCTGGAACCACGGCAACGCCCACTTCCTGCGCGGCGTGCTGCGGGACCTGGTGGCGCGCGGCCATGACGTGCGGGCCTACGAGCCTGCTGGTGCCTGGAGCCGGCAGAACCTGATGACCGACGCCGGCCCGGATGGGCTGGCGGCGTGGCGCTCCGCCTACCCGGAGCTGTCCAGCATCGAGTATGCCCCTGGCGCCGACCTGGCTGCCCTGGTGGACGGCGCGGACGTGGTGATCGTCCATGAATGGAACGAGCCTGCCCTGGTTGCCGCCGTCGGGGCGTTGCGCCGGGCCGGCGGGCGTTTCCGCCTGCTGTTCCACGACACCCATCATCGCGCCGTCAGCGAGCCCGACGCCATGCGCCGCTATGACCTGTCCGCCTACGATGCCGTCCTGGCGTTTGGCGAGGCGCTGTCGGAGGTTTATCGCCGCTGGGGTTGGGGCGCCCGCGTGTTCACCTGGCACGAGGCCGCCGACATCCGGCTGTTCCATCCCCCCGCCGTCGAACAGGCGCGCGCCGGCGCAGTCTGGATCGGCAACTGGGGCGACGGTGAGCGCACGGCGGAGTTGGAAGCATTCCTGTTCGCCCCCACCGCCGCGCTCGGCCTGGCGCTGGACGTTTACGGGGTCCGCTACCCCGAGGAGGCCCGCGCCATGCTGGCCCGGCACGGCGCCCATTATCGCGGCTGGCTGCCCAACCCCAGAGCGCCGGAGGTGTTTGCCCGCCATCTCATGACCATCCACGTCCCGCGCCGGTTCTATGCCCAGACCCTGCCGGGCATCCCGACGATCCGGGTGTTCGAGGCCTTGGCCTGCGGCATCCCGCTGGTCTCCGCGCCCTGGCGGGATGCGGAGGGCCTGTTCAGCCCGGGGCAGGACTACCTCGTCGCACGCGACGGCGCCGAGATGACGCGCCACTTGTCTGACCTGGGTGCCGACCCCGGCCTGCGCGCCGCCCTGGCAGCACACGGCCTGGCCACCATCGAAGCCCGCCATACCTGCGCCCATCGCGTGGATGAACTGCTCGCCATCCTGCAACGGCTGGCCGAACCCCAAGCCGCGAGCGCCTGATGCACATCGCCTTCTACGGATCGAGCCTGCTGTCGTCCTACTGGAACGGCGCGGCGACCTATTACCGCGGCCTGCTCGGCGCCCTGGCTGGGCTGGGCCATACGATCACCTTCTACGAACCCGACGCCTTCGACCGGCAAAGCCATCGGGATATCGAGCCGCCGGCCTGGGCGCGCTCCGTCGTCTATGCCGCGACGCCGGACGCTCTGCGTGGCGTGCTTGCGGAGGCTGCGGGCGCCGACGTGGTGATGAAGGCCAGCGGCGTCGGCGTGTTCGACGACGAGCTGCTGGCCGGGACCTTGGCCCATGCCCATCCCGGCGCCGTCACCTGCTTCATGGACGTGGACGCCCCGGCGACGCTTGCCACCGTGCGGGCCGACCCCGGCAACCTCATGCACGCCGCACTGCGTCAGCTTGACCTGGTGCTGACCTATGGCGGCGGCCCGCCCGTGGTGGACGCCTACGCCCGGCTGGGTGCCCGGCGTTGCGTGCCGATCTACAATGCGCTTGACCCGGCCACCCATCATCCCGTGCCGGCCGATCCCCGCTTTGCCGCCGACCTCGCCTTCCTCGCCAACCGGCTGCCGGACCGGGAGGCCCGGGTGGAGGCGTTCTTCCTGGATGCTGCCGCTCGGCTGCCGGCGGGGTCGTTCCTGCTGGGCGGCAATGGCTGGCATGACAAGGCGATGCCGGGCAACGTGCGGGCGATCGGGCATGTCGGCACGGCGGAACACAACGCGTTCAACTGCTCGGCCCATGCCGTGCTGAACGTGGCGCGGGACAGCATGGCGGCCGTGGGCTTCAGTCCGGCGACCCGGGTGTTCGAGGCTGCCGGGGCCGGCGCCTGTCTGATCACCGACGCCTGGGAGGGCATCGAGCTATTCCTGCAGCCGGACACGGAGGTGCTGGTGGCGCGCGATGGCGCCGACGTGGCGGAGCATGTGCGGGCGTTGACGCCCGGCCGCGCCCGGGCCATTGGCGCCGCTGCCCGGGAGCGCATTTTGGCCGGGCATACCTATGCTCAGCGCGCGGTGATCCTGGACGCGCTGCTGCGGGACACGCTGGCGTGGAAGCGGCAAGCTGCCTGACAAAGCGGTTGCCTGCTCCCTCTCCCTCCGGGGGAGGGCCGGGGTGAGGGAAGCCGCCAGCGCGTAGTTTGACCCATTTGGGCGCCAAAAGCGGTGCCGGACTATGAAGTCTGGCGCTTGCGGCTTCCCTCACCCCAACCCTTTCCCGGAGGGAGAGGGGGGAGGGCGGTTCTTGCGGCGTGCGCGTCTCCGTGATGCCGGAACCCCTGCCAACTCAAGCGGTTGTGGCTCCTGTCCCGCCTGAACAGGAGCGCTCCATGCTGCCAATCACCCGCCGCGCCGTCGCTACCGGCGCCGCGTCCGTCCTCGGGGCGCAATTCGCCGCCGCGCAGCAACCGCCGGACCTGCGGGGCAAGGCCGAGGGTGGCAAGGTGGAGCTGCCCAACATCAACGCCGGCAGCCAGGTCAACGCGCCGCTGCCGAACCCGGACCCTGTCGGCAAGCGGCTCGGGATCGCCGTGGTCGGCATCGGCCACCTGACGCTGGAGCAGATCATGCCCGGCTTCGGCCAGTCCAAGCACGCCCGCGTCACCGCCCTTGTGAGCGGCGACCGCGAAAAGGCCCAGGCGGTCGGCGCCCAGTATGGCGTGCCGGAAACCCACCTGTATGACTACGCCAACTTCGACCGCCTGCGCGACAATCCCGACGTGGACGCGGTTTACATCGTGCTGCCGAACAACATGCACATGGAATACACCATTCGCGCTGCCCAGGCCGGCAAGCATGTGCTGTGCGAGAAGCCGATGGCCACCAGCAGCGCCGACGCCGCCCGCATGGTCGAGGCCTGCCGCACCGCCAACCGCAAGCTGATGATCGCCTACCGGCTGCAATACGACCCCTACCACCGCGCCCTGATCGAGATGGCGCGCAAGGGGGAGCACGGCCCCGTCCGGCTGATCACTGCCGTCAATGCCCAGAACCAGGGCGACCCTCGGCAGTGGCGCCAGGTTCTCAGCCAGGCCGGCGGCGGCTCGTTGCCCGACGTCGGCCTGTACTGCCTCAGCGCCGCCCGCTATATCACCGGCGAGGAGCCGGTGGAGATCACCGCGCAACTGACCCAGCCCAAGGACGATCCACGCTTCCGCGAGGTAGAGGATACCTGCGCCTTCACGCTCCGCTTCCCGTCGGGGATCATCGCCCAGTGCAGCACCGGCTACAGCGCCTATGAAAGCCGGCACCTCCGCATGATGGCTGCGGACGCCTATGCCGAGCTCGACCCGGCGTTTGCCTACGAGGGCCTGACGATGCGGATCGGCCGCAAGGCCGGGCTGGCGCACGTCGTCGAGCAGCGGCGCTTCGGCGAGCACAACCAGTTCGCCCGGGAGATGGACCACTTCGCCGAGTGCATCCACGCTGACCGCCAGCCGCACACGCCAGGCGAGGAGGGATTGCAGGATCAGAAGCTGATGGAGGCGATCTATCAGGCCGCCCGGGGCGGCAGCGCAGTCAAGCTGCCGACCGTCCAGGGCCTGGACACCACCCGTGGCCCGGCGCCGCAAATGGAGGGCTGACGAGGATGGGATAGGGGAGTATGGCTGACGCATGCCAGACGCTCTGACCGCTGGGGCCGACGCCCGTCCGACGTACTCGCACCAGCAGATACTCCGGGTCGTCACCGGGATCATGCTGTGCATCCTGTTGGCGGCGCTGGACCAGACGGTGGTCATCCCGGCGGTGCCGGCCATCGCGTCCGACCTCGGCGCCTTCGGGCATCTGTCCTGGATCGTTACGGCCTACCTGCTGACCAGCACGGCGCTGACGCCGATCATTGGCAAGCTGTCGGACATCTATGGCCGCCGGGCGTTGCTGCTGCCGTCGCTGGCCCTGTTCATCGTCGCCAGCCTGTTGTGCGGGTTTGCCCAGTCGCTGCCGCAGTTGATCGGCGCGCGGGCGCTGCAGGGAATCGGTGGCGCTGGGCTGATGAGCATGGCGCAGGCGGCGGTGGCGGACGTGGTGTCGCCACGGGAGCGCGGCCGCTACCAGGGTTACATGGCCTCGATGTGGGGCGTTGCCTCCATCGCCGGGCCGGTGGTGGGCGGCTGGATGACGGACAACCTGTCCTGGCGCTGGGTGTTCTGGATCAACCTGCCGCTCGGGCTGGCGGCCATGTGGCTGTGCAACCGCGCCCTGCGCACGATCCAGCGGGAGCGCCAGCCCGCCCGCATTGATGGCCTCGGCGCGCTGCTGCTCGCCGCCGGGGTGACGGCGCTGCTGCTGATGCTGAGCTGGGGCGGCGTCGAGTATCCCTGGGCGTCGGCGCCCGTCATCGCCGTCGCAGCACTTGGAGCGGGGCTGCTGGCGGTTCTGGTCTGGCACGAGCGCCGGGCTGCCGACCCCATTCTGCCGCCGCGGCTGTTCGGCCATCCCGTGTTCCTGCGCGGGGTGTGCATCGCCTTCCTGTCCTCGCTTGGATTGTTCGGGGCGACGTTCCTGCTGCCGCTGTTCTTCCAATTGTCGCTGGGTGCCGACGCGTCGCGGTCCGGCTTGCTGGTCATGCCGTTCCTGGCCTCGACCGTGGTGGGCGCGATGCTGTCCGGGCAGGCGGCCCGGCGGCTCGGGCGGACGCGCGGCATTATCCTGGCCGGCGTCGTGTCGTCCGCCCTGGGGTTTGCGCTGCTTGCCGTCATGGCCGGGCATGCGCCGCTGTGGGCGGTGCTGCCGTGCACCTTCCTGCTCGGCGTCGGGATCGGCGGCACGATGCCGAGCGTGCTGATGCAGGTGCAGAACTCCGCCGAATACCGCGACGTCGGGGCGGCGACGGGATCGCTGCTGTTCCTGCGGTCCATGGGTGGAGCATTCGGCAGCACGCTGGTCGGCTCGCTGCTGGCGGCGCGGTTCGCCGCCGGGCTGCGTGCGGCGGGGCTGCCGGGCAACGTGGACCTGGGATCGTTGCGGGGCGGGGCAGGGATGCTCGGCCCGGCGCTGGACCAGGCGCGCGACGCGCTGACATCGGGGTTCGAGTTGGCGTTCGGGGTGTGCGCCGTCGTCATGCTGGTCGCGGCCGTAGTTGCGGCGGGGATGCAGGACGTGCAGTTGCGGTCAGGGGCGGCAGCGCCCCGCGACATCGGACATTAGCGTCCTGACGCGTCAATCGGCGCGCAGTTGGACCGCCCGGCCTGCACGCAGTCCTGGATTGCCGAAGCGCCACGCAGCGCGCCGGTGATCCACAAGCTGCCGACCAACAGCAGCCCGAGCAGCACGAGTGCTGCGATCAGTTGCCGCCGAGGTCCGGGATCGTGGCCGTCGCTCAACATGACCTCCTTAATTCTGCGGCTGGCGCCACACCAGGTTGACAGCGCCGCTCATGCCACGCCTTAACGGGCCTATGCGCGTCCGTCACCTCCTCTGCGCCGCCGCCCTGCTGCTCGGCAGCTTGCTAGCCTCGCCCGCGCAGGCGATGGAGAGCGGCTACTTTTCCACGTCGGACGGCGTTCGGCTGCACGTCATCATGGCCGGGCCAACCAACGCGCCGGTGATGGTGCTGGTGCCGGGCTGGACGATGCCGGCCTGGATCTTCCAGGCGCAGATCCAGGAGTTCTCCCGCCGCTACCGCGTGGTGGCACTTGACCCGCGCGGCCAGGGCGACAGCGAGGTGGCGGCCAACGGCTATGACCATACCAGGCGGGGGCAGGACATCGCCGACCTGATCGCCCGCATGGGGCCGCGGCCGGTGCTGCTGCTGGGATGGTCGCTGGGCGTGCTCGACAGCCTCGCCTATGTGCACGACTACGGCGACCGCCGGCTGGCGGCCCTCGTCTTGGTGGACAACTCGGTCGGTGAGGACCCGCCGCCGATTCCGAGGCGTGTGCCCGCGGTGCGCGGGCCGCGGGTTGAGCGGGAGGTGCAGATGCGGAACTTCGTCCGCGGCATGTTCCGCAGCTCGCCTGGAGAGGAGTATCTGGCGCAGTTGACGGCAACCGCGCTGCGCACGCCGCCGGACGCGTCCGCGCAGTTGCTGAACTATGGCTTGCCCCGCAGCTATTGGCGGGACACCGTGCTGTCGGTGCAGAAGCCGGTCCTGTATATCGTCCGTCCACGCTTCGCCGGGCAGGCAGCCAACCTTGAGCTGCACCAGCCCTTGGCGGAGACGGCATTGTTCACGTCCGCCGGCCATGCGCTGTTCGTGGACGAGCCGGTCCGGTTCAACTTGCTGGTACAGGACTTCATCCGCCGCCGGGTCTGGCCGTGACCGCCGCGGTCCCGGGCACGGCGCCGCAGGCGCAAAAGCGCATGTCTCAGGATCGCGTATCCCAGGGGCGCATGTCGCTTTGGCCGCTGTTCCTGATCTCCGGCGCTGCGGTCGGGTTCGAGATCGCGCTGACCCGCTACTTCGCCGTGGCGAAATGGTCGGAGTATGGCTACTGGGTCATCTCCATCGTCATGGTCGGATTCGCGCTCAGCGGCGTGACCATCGCCTTGGCGCGGGACTGGGCGGCGCGGCACGGGCCGCGGTTGTTGCGCATGGCGCCGCCGGTGCTGGTGCTGGCGGCGGCAGGCGGCTACTGGGGCACGACGGCCAACCCGTTCAACCCACTGCAATTGCAGAATGCCGTCACGTTCCCGCCACAGCTCGGCAACATCGCCCTGTATTACGCCGTGCTGCTGCCGTTCTTCTACCTGACTGGCCTGTATATCAGCATTACCTTCGTGCTGAACGAGGACCGGGTGGGCCGGGTGTATGGGTTCGACCTGACCGGCGCCGGCGCCGGGGCGGCGCTGGTGCTGGGCTTGATGGCGCTGCTGCACCCGTTCCAGCTTGTGGCGGCGCTGCTGGTGCTGCTGGCCGCGACCAGCCTGTTCGGCGCACGCCCCTGGCGCACGGCCGCCGCGGCGCTGGCCGCCCTGGTGGCGAGTGAGGCCGTGCTGCTGCTCGACAACCGGGCGGACTACAACGACTTCAAGGCGATCTACGCCCCGGCGCACGTGACGGACGCGAAGCAGGTCGCCGAGGTCCGCTCCCCGCGCGGCCTGTATGCCCTATTGGACGACTTCACCGAGCGCGTGGACACCGACGTGTCGAACGACGCCGAGATGGTGGGAGCCGCGTCGCCGCCGCGCTCCTATGGCCTGTATCGCGACGGCAACCGGGTCGCCGCCCTGCCGCTGGCCGAGGGCGCGAAGGCCGCTTATGCCCCAGCGGCGCTCGATGGGCTGCCCTATCGCCTGCTGCCCGGTGCCCATGTGCTGCTGGCCGGCAGCAGCGGCGGCTTCCGGGTGGCGCAGGCCTTGGCGCTGGATGCCGGCACCGTTGACGTGCTGGAGCCTGACCCGGTCATCCTGGGCGCGCTGCGCAACGGACTCGGCCCATCGCCCGCCCTGGCGCGGGACCCCCGGGTGCGGCTGCTGCCCGACAGCCCGCTAGCCGCCGTGCGCGGTGGCGCATCCTATGACCTGGTGGACCTGTCGGCGGATTTCCTGGATGCCGGGGAGGCCAATGCCGCCGCCTACACGGCCGAGGCGATGGAGCGCTACCTGCACGCCCTGGCGCCGGATGGGCTAGTCTCGATCCCGGTCTCCATACGCGAGTTCCCGGTCTATGCCGTCCGGGTGCTGGCCACCGTGCGGGAGGCGCTGCGCCACGCCGACGCCGCCGACCCGGCGGCCCATGTCGTGGTTTACCGCTCCGCCTGGAACCTTCGCATCCTGGTCGCCAACCAGCCCTGGACCGCCGAGCGCATCGCCGCCGTCCGCCGCTTCTGCGACGAGCGGTCCTTTGACGTGTCCTACTACCCCGGCCTGGATGTCGCCGCCGCCCGGGCCGGCATCTACAACGACCTTCCCGCGGTCAACTTCACCAGCGGCGAGGTTACGTCCGGCGCGGGGTCAGAGGACGCGGTGGCGGACGAGGCCGGCGCCGTGCTGCGCGGCGAGGCCAGCGAGTCCCAGGACGCCTTCAACCTGTCGCCGATCACCCTGGACCGGCCATTCTATTACTCGGTGCTGCGGCTGACGGAGCTGCCGACCATCCTGAAGCGGGTGGAGATGCTGCCGCAGGCGGAGGTGGGTCAGTTGGTGAACCTGGCCGTGCTGGCGCAGGCCGCCGTCATCGCGCTGATCGTGCTGGCGGTGCCGCTGTTCTCCTCGGGGATCACCGGGCGGCAGGTGCGCGGGGTGGGGTTGCTGCGGCCAGTCATCTACTTTGCCTCGCTCGGCCTTGGCTTCCTGTTCATCGAGATCTTCCTGATCGAGAAGGCCAGCCTGTATCTCAATGACCGCACGAGTGCATTTGCCCTGGTGCTGACGGGGATGCTGGTGTTTTCGGGATTGGGGAGCCTGCTGGCGGACCGGGTGCGCAGCACCGGCATCGCCCTGTCTGCCGCCGTGGTGGTGGCCTGGTGCATCCTCGTGCTGATCGGGCTGGAGCCGGTGCTGCTCGCAACGCTGGGGCTGCCCTGGGTGGCCAGGGCCGGCCTGGTGCTGCTGTTGATTGCGCCGGTGTCCGTGGCGCTAGGGCTGCCGTTCCCATTGGGCCTGGCCCGGGCCGGGTCAGCCGGGGGCGGGTTCCTGCCATGGGCGTGGGGCCTGAACGGTGCGTTCTCTGTGGTCGCGACGCCGCTGGCCAACCTCGTGGCGGTGCAGCTCGGTTTTAGCTGGGTCCTGATGGCGGCGGCCTGCCTGTATGTCCTGACCTATGTCGCCTATCCCTCCCTACGAAAGAATCCGCAGTGGCAACCGATTCCCTCAACCTGACACGCCGTGACGTTCTGGGAGCCGCCCTGGCTGGCGGCGCCGCGCTTACCCTGGTCCGGCCTGCAATGGCTGCGCCAGCCACGCCCTGGACTCGGGACGCCTACCTGGATGCCATGCGCCGGTCCGGCCGCCCGGCCGACCTGACGGAGGCGCAGTTCCAGGCGATCCAGGCTCGCAAGCCCGGCGCGATACGGCGGATCGAGGGTTATCTGAAGGAGCGCCTCGGCAATGCCGACCCCGAGGTGATGCGAGCCTTCGCGGAGGTGCCGCGCGAGTACTACCACTACCAATACAAGGACCGCGTCAACCAGCCCGGCCTGGCTTACGAGGACGACCCGAAGCCTTGGGCGCTGGGCTATGGCAGCGCGTTGTCCGACTATCTCGGCCAGGCCTACATGACCCAGGTCTGTAAGCCGCAGTCCGGCGACATCACGCTGGAAATCGGCACAGGCAGCGGCTTCCAGAGCAGCCTGCTGTCCCGGATCGTCAAGCGCAGCTATTCGATCGAGATCATCGAGCCGCTGGGCAAGGCCGTCAGCCAGATCTTTGCCCCGCTCGGCTACGACAACGTCGAAACCCGCGTTGGTGATGGCTACTTCGGCTGGCCGGAGGTCAAGGGCGGATTCGACATCATCATCATGACCTGCGCCGCGCAGTATGCGCCGCCGGAGCTGTTCAAGCAGCTCAAGCCGGGCGGGCGGATGCTGATCCCGATCGGGCAGCCGTTCAAGCGGGGGCAGTATCTATATGTCTATACCAAGGACGCGGACGGCAAGGTGCGGTCGCGCAAGGACGTGGGGGTTTACTTCATCCCGATGACGGGCGCGATGATGAACCGTCCGAAGCCGGCGGGCGGCGCCACGGACGTGTCGGCACCCGCCCAGCCTGCCGCCCCGGCCGGGACGGCACCCACCACGCCCGAGTAACGCCTTCTTCTCCCTCTCCCTCCGGGAGAGGGTCGGGGTGGGGGGTCTTGCGTGCCGACGTATTAATTACCTGCGCTACCGAGGACGGTTCTGGCTTGGGCTAGGGCTGTGCTTGCCCTCCCCCTCACCCCGACCCTCTCTCGGAGGGAGAGGGAGCAGGAGACGGCCTAGGCGATCCCGCCACCTGCTGCCAAGGCCCGGATCGCCGGGCCGTAGCGGAACAGCCGCAGCAGCGTTTTGACTGCGGTCCCGCGCCCAGAGTCCAGACGCGGGTCGCGGTCCAGCAGCAGCGCGGCATCCTTGCTCGCCATGTGCAGCAGCCCCTCATGCTGTACTGGGTCCGCCAGCTTGAAGCCGGGCAGCCCGGATTGCCGCTTGCCCAGCAGGTCGCCGCCGCCGCGTATGCGGAAGTCCTCGTCGGCGATCAGGAAGCCGTCCTCGGTGTCCTTCAATAGGGTCAGCCGCCGCCGCATGGTGTCGGTCAGCCCGTCCTCATGCAGCAGCAGGCAAAAACTCTGCGCCACCCCGCGTCCGACGCGCCCGCGCAACTGGTGCAACTGGGCCAGGCCGAACCGCTCGGCGTGCTCGATCACCATGATGGTGGCCTCCGGAACGTCCACACCGACCTCGATCACCGTGGTTGCGACCAGCAGGCGCGTGGTGCCCGCGGCGAAGGCGGCCAGGGCGGCGTCGCGCACCGCCGGGTCCTGCTGGCCGTGCGCCAGGCCGACGCGGTCGCCGAACCGCTCTTGTAAGACGGCAAAGCGGGCTTCTGCCGCGGCCAGGTCCGTCAGCTCACTTTCGGACACCATCGGGCACACCCAGTAAACTCGCTCTCCCCGGTCCAGTGCCCGCCCGATGCCGTCCACCACATCGCCCAGGGTCGCCAGGGAGTGCACGGAGGTGCGGATCGGCTGCCGTCCCGCTGGCTTCTCTGTCAGGCGGCTGACCTCCATCTCGCCCCATTGCGTCAGCAGCAGGGTGCGCGGGATCGGCGTTGCGGTCATCACCAGGACGTCTGTCTGCTCGCCCTTGCCGCCCAGCAGCAGGCGCTGGTCTACGCCGAAGCGGTGCTGCTCATCTATGACCGCCAGCGCCAGGTCATGATACTGCACGGCGTCCTGGAACAGCGCGTGCGTCCCCACCACCAGCTTGACCCGGCCGTTGGCGATGCCGATCAGCGCGTTGCGCCGGGCCACACCCTTGACCGATCCGGTCAGCAGCTCGACCGGCACCGGCGACAGCCGCTCCAGGGTGCGGAGGTGCTGCTTGGCCAGCACCTCGGTCGGCGCCATCAGCGCGGCCTGGTGCCCGGCCTCCACGGCGCGCAGCATCGCCAGCAGCGCCACCAGCGTCTTGCCCGATCCCACGTCGCCCTGCAGCAGCCGCATCATCCGCCGGGGCGCCGCCATGTCGCGGTCAATCTCTGCCAGCGCCTGCACCTGGGACGGCGTGGGCACGAAGCCGAACCGCCTCAGCGTTTCCGCCCGCAGCCGCCCATCGCCCGTCAGCGCACGGCCGGGCCGGCTGCGCTCGCGTTGCCGCATCCAGGCGAGGGCAACCTGATGCGCGAGCAGCTCGTCATAGGCCAAGCGGCGCCGGGGCAGGTCTGCCGGCAGGGCATCCGGCATCTGCACGGCGCGCAGGGCGTCGCGGAAACTCGGCCAGCCCTCCCGCCGCAGCAGCGCCGGGTCGTGCCATTCCGGCAACTCTGGCACGAGGTCCAGGGCATGGCGCAGCGCCGTCCTTACTTGGCCGGGGAACAGCCCGGCGGTCAGCGGCCACACCGGCTCGATGGAGGGCAGAAGGTTGGCATGGGCGGCGGGAATGACGTGGTCCGGCTTCGGCATCGTCAGCCGGTCGCCGAACTGGTCCAGCCGGCCGGAGATCACCAGCTTCGCGCCGGGCACGATCGTCCGGGGCGGCTGGCGTCCGAAGTAAACCAGTTCCATGAAGCCGGTGCCGTCGCCGCAGGTGATGCGCCAGGGGTGGCGCGAACTGTCCGGCGCGTCTTTCCGGACCACCTCGACCGCCAGGGTCGCCACCTGGCCCGGCAGCGCGCCGCGTATCGTCGGCCGATCCCGCCGGTCCAGGTAGGACTCGGGCATGTGGAACAGCAGGTCGAGCACCCGGTCGCCACCCGCCACCTTGGCCATCAGCTTGCCCACGGCGTCCCCTACGCCCCGCAACGAGGTCACGGGCGCGAGAAGCGGCGACAAGAGGAGGTTCTGCGGTTCGGCCACGGGCTGACAGTAGTGGGGGTCGCCGCTATATGCTCCCACGTGCCCAGGGACCCAAGAGTGCAAAGCCAAGACCCCCAGACTGAAGCCGTCAACCGCCGCCGCCGCATCCTGTTCCGAGCGACTCACCGGGGCACCTACGAGAACGACATCCTGATCGGCAACTTCGTCCGTGCGCGACTCGACGTGTTCACGGAAGAAGACCTGGATGCGTTGGAGGAGGTCATGGAACTGCCTGATGCCATGCTGGCGGATTGGCTGACCGGGCGGCAGCCGATTCCCTCCGATGTGGACACCCCGATGCTGCGCGCCATCCGCCGGGCCGCGGAGGACGGCGAGGGCCAGCCGGGGCGCGGCGCATGACCGCGGTCGTCTATGGCGCCCCCGAAGGCTATGACGCGCTGCTGCTCGCCCAGCGCCGGGCGGAGCACAAGGGCGAGGTCCTGCACGTCGCCCGCGACGACAGCCGCATGGCCCGGCTGGCGGAGGCACTGGCCTTCTTTGCCCCGCATCTGGATGTGCTGCGGTTTCCCGCCTGGGACTGCCTGCCTTATGACCGCGTATCGCCCAACCCCGAGCTCGTGTCGGAACGCATCGCCACGCTGGCCCGGCTGCTGGACGCGCCGGGCCGTCCGCGGGTCGTGCTCACGACGGTCAATGCCCTGGTGCAGCGGGTTCCGCCGCGCACGGCGTTCGGGGGCGCAAGCCTCGTGCTGCGCGCGGGCGGTTCCGCAGACCCCGATGCGGTGATCCATTTCCTGGAGGCCAACGGCTACAATCGCAGCGGCACCGTCATGGAGCCGGGCGAGTATGCCACCCGCGGCGGCATCATAGACATCTACCCGGCCGGCGAACCGGACCCCGTGCGCCTCGACATGTTCGGCGACACGGTGGAAACCCTGCGCCGCTTCGACCCCAGCACCCAGCGCAGCACGGGCAAACTCAAGGAGCTGGTGCTCCGGCCCGTGTCGGAAGTGCCACTGGACACCGCCAGCGTCAGCCGGTTCCGCGAAGGCTGGCGCGAGCTGTTCGGCCCTGGCGCCGCATCGGACCCGCTGTATCAGACCGTGAGCGAGGGCCGCCGCTACGCCGGCATCGAGCACTGGGTGCCGCTGTTCCATGAGCGCATGGATACCCTGCTGGACTACCTGCCCGACGCCTCCATCAGCCTGGACCACCAGGCGGAGGAGGTGCTGGAGGCCCGGCTGGAGATGATCGCCGACCATGCCGAGGCCCGGCGGGTGCCGCCGCGGGACGGTGAGGTGCCATACCGGCCCATGCCGCCCGGCCGGCTGTATCTGGACCGCGCCGGTTGGGACGCGATGGTGGCCGCCGGTCCGAACATGGTGTTCAGCCCCTATGGCCGGCCGGATGGGGCAGGGGGTGTGGATGCCGGGGGACGACCGGGCTACGTCTTCACCAAGGCGGGCGCCAGCACCGGCGCCAACGCCTTCCAGCAGCTTGGCGAGCAGGCCGCCACCTGGGCCGGGCAGGGCCGCCGCACCGTGGTCGCCGCCTGGACCCGCGGCTCGCGCGAACGCCTGGCGCACCTGCTGCGCGAGAACGGCTTCAAGGTGGAGCAGTGCGACACCTGGGTCGAGGCGCAGAAGCAGCCGCCCGGCATAGCGTCCGTCGTCACCTTAGGGCTGGAGCGCGGCTTCGTCGGCGGCAATACCAGCCTCGTCAGCGAGCAGGACCTGCTGGGCGAACGCATCAGCCGTCCGCCGCGCCGCCGCAAGCGGGCAGACCAATTCATCGCCGAGGCGACGGAGATCGCCGAGGGCGACCTGGTGGTTCATCAGGAATACGGCATCGGACGCTATGACGGCCTGGAAACCCTGCGGGTCGGCCCGGCCCCACATGACTGCCTGCGCCTGATCTACGACGGCAGCGAAAAGCTGTATCTGCCGGTCGAGAACATCGAGCTGCTGTCCCGCTTCGGCTCCGAGACCGGCGGCGTCGCGCTGGACAAGCTGGGCGGCGCCGGCTGGCAGACGCGCAAGGCCAAGATGAAGCAGCGCATCCGCGACATGGCCGGCGAGCTGATCCGCACCGCCGCCGCCCGCCGGCTGCGCGAAGCCGTGAGCCTCGCGCCGGCCGAGGGCGCCTGGGACGAGTTCTGCGCCCGCTTCCCGTTCGCAGAGACCGAGGACCAGGCCCGCGCCATCGCCGACGTTTTGGAGGACATGGCCGCCGGCCGCCCGATGGACCGGCTGATCTGCGGCGACGTGGGGTTTGGCAAAACCGAGGTCGCGCTGCGCGCCGCCTTCGTCGCCGCCCTGTCCGGCGCCCAGGTCGCGGTCGTGGTGCCCACCACCCTGTTGGCCCGGCAGCACCACCGCACCTTCAGCAAGCGCTTTGAGGGCCTGCCGGTCCGCGTCGAGCAGTTGTCCCGCATGGTCACGCCGAAGGAGGCCGCCGAAACCAAGCGCGGCCTGGCCGATGGCAGCGTCAGCATCGTCATCGGCACCCATGCCCTGCTCGCCAAGGGCATCGAGTTCTCCGACCTGGAACTGCTGATCGTGGACGAGGAGCAGCACTTCGGCGTGTCGCACAAGGAGAAGCTGAAGCAGCTCAAGGCCGACGTCCACGTCCTGACCCTGTCCGCCACGCCGATCCCGCGCACCCTGCAATTGGCGCTGACCGGTGTTCGGGAGATGAGCCTGATCGCGACGCCGCCGGTGGACCGGCTGGCCGTCCGCACCTTCATCTCGCCGTTCGACAGCGTGGTGATCCGCGAGGCGATCCAGCGCGAGCGGTTCCGCGGCGGCCAGATCTTCTGCGTGGTGCCGCGGCTGGAGGACATGGACAAGATCGCCGCCCGGATGCGCGAGATCGTGCCGGAAGCACGCATGATCCAGGCGCACGGCCGCCTGGCGCCGACCGAGCTTGAGCGGGTGATGACCGAGTTCGGCGACGGCAAGTATGACATCCTGCTCAGCACCAACATCGTGGAATCCGGGCTGGACATGCCGGCCGTCAACACGCTCATCATCCACCGGGCGGACATGTTCGGCTTGGGGCAGCTTTATCAGCTTCGCGGCCGGGTCGGGCGGGGCAAGCAGCGGGGTTATGCCTACCTGACCTGGCCGCAGAACCATCGCCTGTCCGCGGCGGCGCAGAAGCGGCTGGACGTGATGCAGACGCTGGACAATTTGGGCGCCGGGTTCACCCTGGCCTCGCACGACCTGGACATACGCGGCGCCGGCAACCTGCTGGGCGACGAGCAAAGCGGCCACATCCGCGAGGTCGGCATCGAGCTGTATCAGCAGATGCTGGAGGACGCCGTCGCCGAGATGCGGGCCGAGCGCGGGCGCAAGAAAACCGAGGACCGCGACTGGACCCCCAGCATCCAGTTGGGCCTGCCGGTGCTGATTCCCGATACCTACGTGCAGGACCTGCCAGTGCGGCTGGGCCTGTATCGTCGCATCGGCGCGCTGTCGTCCGATGCGGAAACGGAGGCGATGGCGGCGGAGCTGGTGGACCGCTTCGGCCCGCTGCCGCCGGAGGTGGACAACCTGCTGCAGGTCGTCACCCTAAAGCGCATGTGCCGGGACAGCGGCGTGGAGAAGCTGGAGGCGGGGCCGAAAGGCATGGTCGTCGCCTTCCGCGGCAACGCCTTCCGCAACCCCGGTGGCCTCATAAGCTGGCTCGGCAGCCGCAAGGGGACGATCCGCCTGCGCCCCGACCATAAGCTGGCCATCGCCAGGGAAATGACGGTGCATGAACGGATGAGTCTGGGCCGGGACGTGCTGGGCAACCTGAGCCGGCTGGCGGCGCAGGTGAAGCAGGCGGCCTGACGCCGCCTGCCGGTCTCTGCGGGGCGGCTACTTGCCGCCCATCCTCATCAGGTCCACGCCATTCACCAGCAGCTTGCTGCTGTCGAACTGCATGTCCCAGACCAGCTTGCCGCCCTCGGTCCGGCCGATGCCCTTGGCGAACACGATGACGGGCACCGCCTGGGCCAGCGCCGGGTTTGCCTGCACCCTGGTGAGCAGCGCGTCCATGTCGGTTGCCGTGACCTGCGCCGTGCCAGACACCGCGTTCGGGGCGGGGAGGTCAACGCTTGCCGTCCCGGCAAAGCTGGCGCCGCCGATGTCCAGCGCGAAGCTTTCCAGCCCCGCCTTCAGGCCACCATGGCCGAACAGCGCCGCCACCTGCGCCGGCGGCAGGCCGCCCCCCCGCGTCTCCATCTGGCTTTGCAGCAACTGCAGCAGCTCCTGCGTCGGCACGTTCGATACGAACGGCCGCAATGCGACGTGGCGCGGCAGCAGGTCGGCAAACGTGTCCAGCCCCATGCCGGGCAGGGCCAGCCCGTCCAGCCCAACGTCGAGCGAACCACGGACGAAGCCGCCGTCCGCCTTGGCATCAAGGCCGAGCCGGAACTGCGTGGACGTGACGTTGGCGCCGGGGCCGCTGACCGTGAAATCGTCCAGCACCTCGGTCATCGTCATGCCAGATGCCAGGCCCTCCATCGCTTGTATCACGGCACGAATGGCCTCGGGGCTGGGTGACGGCCTCGTGCCCTGCGGCGTGCCGGCGGGGCGCGCCAAGCGGGCGAGCGCCGGGATCAGCTGTGCGCTGCGCTGCCGTGAAACGCCCAGCATGCCGAATGTGGCTCTGACCTGACGCGCCGCGGCCTGGAATGCAGGCACCCCGGCAGCCGAGTTCGTCACTGTGGTGTTCAGGGAGTAGCCAGTCCCTGTTGCGTCCAAGTTGGCGTCCACCCGGCCATCGGCCACGGGACGGAGCGTCAGAGCAGAGTTGATGCGCTCGATCTTTGTGACCTGCTCCGCGCCGGCAGTGTCTGCCGCCAGCTCGAAGCCCGTGGATGCGGTGTTGATGACCGATGGGGTCGCCAAGGCCGGGTCCCAGGTGCCTCCGCCGTCCTGGGTGGCGTAGTTCAGGGTGTAGGTGGTGGGTATGGGCGGGCGGGCTGGCTCGCCGGGCTTGGCCGGTGCGGGCATGTTCACGGTGAAGATTGCAGGGGTTTGGACGCGCAGCGAGTCCAGCGTCCAGCGCCCGTTCTCGGCAGGCTTGGCGTTGGCAGTCGTGGTGGGCCATCCATTGGCCGGCGTGGCGGCCCTGGCTGGCGGATACGTCAGCACGAAGTGATCGCCTGCAGGCGTGACCTGGATCGGGGATGCGGCGACGGGCAGGTCGGGTCCGGCTATGGACGCAAGCCAACCGCGTATTTGCCCTTCCAGGGTGCGTGCCTGTTCTGGCGTGGCATCGGCCGCATGGCTGGCCGCAGGCGCCCAGGCCAACAGGGGAGCAAGGATTGCGGCACGTAGGATCGGGTGCATGGGGTCCCCTGAACTTTGCTATGGTTGGCAGGTCGAAGCGACCAGCAGCTTGGACGACCGGAGCGGTTCTGTCCCGCTCAAGCCCAGGGCGACGTGTCCCATTCTTGTGAAGCTTGCACCGCGCCAGCGGCTATGGCGGGGCCGCATCCACCGCAGCGACGTCGAGCAGGCGCTCGATCACCTCCGGCTCCTGCGCGCCGGAGATGGCATGCTGCCCGGCCACCACGAAGCACGGCACGCCGTTGATGCCAAGCCGGTGGGCGCGCAGGTTGTCGGCGTGGACCAGGTCCACCTCCTCGTCCCCGCGCAGGAACACGGACAGCCCATGCGGGTCCAGGCCACAGGACAGGCCGATGGCACGCAGCACCTGCATGTCGCCGATGTCGTGCCCGTCCGAGAAGTGCGCGGCGAACAGCGCCTCCACCACCTCGCGCCCGCGGCCGTAGCGGGTGGCCCAGCGGACCAGGCGGTGGGCGTCCACACTGCTCGGCGTGCGCCGGATGCGATCGAAGCGGAACTGCAAACCCTCGGCGGCGCCGATCTCGGTGATGGACGCATACAAGCGCCGCGCCCGGTCTTCCCCGCCGAATTTCCGCACGACGTAATCGGTCCGCGACATGCCTGACCGCGGCATGTCGGGATTGAGCAGGAAGGGCCGCCAGGCCAGTTCGAACGATAGGTCAGGGCGTCGGCGCATGGTGCGGAACAGGCGCCGCACGCCGAGGTAGCACCAAGGGCATACGAGGTCGTGCACGACCTCGATCAGCAGGCGGGCCTTGGCTGGGGCAAGGATGTTCACGGCACGATCCTACGGCGGGCCGGGGGGCGCCGTCATCCCCTGTTGATGCATCTTGCCCGATAAGATGCCGGTAATCCAGATGGCGGACAGGGTGGGATTCGAACCCACGGAACCCTTGCGGGTTCGCTAGTTTTCAAGACTAGAGCCATCAACCACTCGGCCACCTGTCCCCTGGATTCGTGTACGGTTTTGCTCGTCCCAAGGCAACCGGGGACTGTGGCGCGGACGCGGCTGGAACTGGGGATGGCCATGGCAGCCGGGTTGATGGGCATGGCCGACCGGACGCGGGCCGGCCGGCAGGTAAGCTAGACCAAAGCCCACGGCATTGCCTGACATATCTAGGCTCCTCTTATCGGGCCACCCATGATATCTGCTCCCTTCTTCCTGCGCCCATATGTCTTGTGCCTCCGCCGTCCCACCGTTTCCCGGCACTGGCCGTGCAGGCAGGCATGCCCACGCAGGCCGGCTGTGCTTGCTGCGCGCTGATGGCTTGGAACCATTCAACCCTTACCGGAGCTGCCATGAGACTTGCCGCTGCCATGCTGCCGTTCCTGATCCCAATGGCCACCGCGGTCGCGCAAGTTCCGCCGCCTGCGCCTGCTCAGCCGCCGGAGCCGCCCGGCGCCGCCTTGCTGCAAATGCGGGCGTATGACCGGACGAAGTTCTGCATCTACGCAAGCAGCTTCTATACCGAAGGTGCTGTCGTGGCGCAGGCCACCCGCCAGTTGGCGTGCAGCAAAGCGCAGGCCGGCCCGGCATCCAACGATCTTTCCTGGCAGCCGGTGCGCTGAAACGCCGCCGGACGCAACGCCGGCTGCAACGGGGACAACTGCCTGGCCAGCACTCGAATGCTTAGAAGTCCAACCATCGGCAGGCCGGGTCGTATATCCTCCGCATGGCCTGGGCAGCCACCAGGGGTTCCACGCAACCCGGCAAGTCAGTATGGATTGGCTGAACCTACGGCAGGGCGGCGTAATGCGGGTCACGACGATAACCACGGCGATACTCGGCTGCACGTTGGCCAGCTTCGGCGCCGGGCCGGCCCATGCCGCGCCGCCGCAGGACCCGCAGGGCACATGGACGTTCCAGGTCGAGAATGATGCCGTGTCCACCCTGAAGGGCACGTCGGACCAGTATTACACCAGCGGCCTGCGCCTGGGTTACACCAGCGGAACGACCCACGTGCCGGACTTCCTGGCCGGCATCGGCCGCACCGTTTGGGGCGATGGAGTGCAGCGGGTCAGCTTTGACCTCAGCCAGTCGCTGTTCACCCCACGCGACACCCAGCAGCGCCAGCCGGTGCTGGGCGACCGGCCCTACGCCGGTTGGCTGCACGCCGACCTCGGCCTGATCCACGACACCGATGACGCGCGTAGCGTGCTGGGCCTCAGCCTTGGCGTCGTCGGGCCGTCCGCGCTGGGCAAGGTGGTGCAGAACGGCTTCCACAACATCATCGGCGACACGCCCAACCTGGGCTGGCGCAACCAGATCAAGGACGAGCCTGCGGTTGAGCTGACGGTGGAGCGGACCTACCGCATCCCACTGTATCACTTCGACGTGGCCGGGCTGAACGGGCTGGAGACCGACCTGTTGCCCGCGGCCACGGCCGGCGCCGGCACAGTGCGGGACTACGTGCAGGGCGGCATCAGCTTCCGGCTGGGGCAGGGACTGGCAAGCGACTTCGGCGCTCCGCGCATCCGCCCCGGCATGACCGGAACGGACGCCTACACGCCCAACCGGCCCTTCGCCTGGTATGTGTTCGCCGGTGCGGACGGCCAGGCCATCGCGCGCGACGTGTTCCTGGACGGCAGCACGTTCCGCAGCAGCCAAGGGCCGCACGTGACGAAGCGGCCCCTCGTGGGCGAGTTCCAAGGCGGGCTGGCCGTCATGGCCTACGGCGTGCGGGTGACCTATACGCAAACCTGGCAGACCGAGGAGTTCAGGGGGCAGAAGGCCGGCCTGTTCAGCTTCGGCTCCCTGGCGCTGTCCGCCAAGTTCTGAGGAGCTTGGCGGAGGCGGCGCCAATCCCGGCGCGGCATCGCGGCATCCGGTGACGGCTGCGATCAAAGGTGAAGTGGCGCCGTCTTCGGACCGGGCCGCCGCCCCTCGGACCGGATCGGCCTCATTGCTGCCTGCGGTGATTGCGGTTGCCGCCACGGCGGTCCTGCTGCTGACGGACCGGCTGCCGCGCTTCTTCCACGACGACCTCACGGCCTACCTCGCCACAGGACCGCTGGATTGGGATACGCCGGGCCGGTCCTGGGCTTACGGCCATGCCGCCCGGTTTCTCACTGCGGCGACCGGCAGCCCGGCAGCGGTCGCGGTGGCCCAGGCGTGCGTGCCGCTGGCGGCGATCCTGTTGGCCTGGCGTCTCCTGGCCCGAGTGCCGGGCGGACGTTATGGGCTGCCGCTGTTTGCCCTGGCGGCGACGCTCGATCCCTTGGGCCAGGTTTATGCCCGGTTCTGGCTGACCGATACGGTCGCCGCCGCTGCCTTCTTCGCGTTCCTCATGCTGCTGGGGGCAAGGCTCGCCGCGTCGCCCGCCCGGTTCTGGCGCACGGCGCCCTGGCTTGTGGTGCTTGCAGGCGTGGCGGTCGCCGGACGGGCCGACTACGCGGTGCTCGGGTGCGCAGCGCTGCTGCTCGCCGCTGCGGCGACCCTGCTGACCCCGAC
>CAXTDP010000017.1:0-8413 GCA_964242295.1 uncultured Acetobacteraceae bacterium
GACAAGCTGGACCTGGTCGGCGACGACATGCGCGAGGGCATGACCGCCGTGCTGTCGGTGAAGGTCCCCGATCCCAAGTTCAGCAGCCAGACCAAGGACAAGCTGGTCAGCAGCGAGGTGCAGCCCGTCGTGCAGGCCGCCGTCGCCGACACGGTGTCCCACTGGTTCGAAACCCATCCCAAGGAGGCCAAGTCCATCATCCAGAAGGTGATGGACGCCGCTTCCGCCCGTGAGGCCGCCCGCAAGGCGCGCGAGCTGACCCGGCGCAAGGGCGTGCTGGACGTGAGCAGCCTGCCGGGCAAGCTGGCGGACTGTCAGGAGCGCGACCCTGCCAAGTCCGAGATCTTCATCGTCGAGGGCGATAGCGCTGGCGGCTCGGCCAAGCAGGGCCGCGACCGCAAGTTCCAGGCGATCCTGCCGCTGAAGGGCAAGATCCTGAACGTGGAGCGGGCCAGGTTCGACCGGATGCTGGGCAGCGCCGAGATCGGCACCCTGATCACCGCCCTCGGCACCGGCATCGGACGCGGCGAGCCGGAGCAGGGCGGCTTCGACGTCAACAAGCTGCGCTATCACCGCATCAACATCATGACGGACGCCGATGTGGACGGCAGCCACATCCGCACGCTGCTGCTGACGTTCTTCTTCCGCCAGATGCCGGAGCTGATCGAGCGCGGGCACCTGTATATCGCCCAGCCCCCGCTGTATCGCGCCAAGCGCGGCAACGACGAGCGCTACCTGAAGAATGACGCGGCGCTCGAGGACTACCTGCTCGACAAGGCATTGGCTGAGGCGCGGCTGACCTACGCGGACGGCCGCATGTTCGCTGGCGCCGACATGACCGGAGAGCTGGCCTGGCTGCGGGAAGCCGCAGGCAACCTGCGCCGCTTGTCGGTCTCTGTGCCGACGGGGTTGCTGGAGCAGGCGGCGGTGGCCGGTGCCCTGACCCCTGACCATAACCAAGCCACTGCGGTCAGCGGCGAACTGGTGCAGCGGCTGAATGCCGTGTCGCTCCCCGCCGAGCGCACGTGGAAGGTGTGGGCCGACGACCGCGGCCTGCACCTCGCCCGCACGGTGCGCGGCGTGGCCGAGCGGTTCACCGTGGATGCCGGCACCCTGCGCAGCACCGAAGCACGCTGGCTGGCGGAGCGGGCCGAGGCGCTGCATGGCCGGTTTGCCGAGCCGGCAACCCTGACTCTGGACCGGACCGAGGCGCAGGTCGCCGGCCCGTCGACGGCGTTTGACCGCATCCTGGCGCAGGGCCGCAAGGGCCTGGCGATCCAGCGCTTCAAGGGCCTGGGCGAGATGAACCCGGACCAGCTCTGGAAGACCACGCTGGACCCTGCAGTTCGGACCCTGCTGCAGGTGCGCGTCGGCGACGTGGAGGACGCGGCGCAGGTGTTCTCCACCCTGATGGGCGACGTGGTTGAGCCGCGGCGGGACTTTATCGTGGGCAATGCGCTGAAGGTGGCGAACCTGGACGTATAGCCGTCGCATTTCTGCATCACCGGGCTGCCTGGGATTTCGCCCTGATAACGGCCTGCCCTGACCATCTCGTTCGACTGCTGGACCGTTGTCCGAGATGTCGGCGTCAACTGGGATGGCGCCGACCGAACTTGGCGCGCTGCTCCTGCAATGCCGACCTGACGGCCTTCCCAGGGATGCCGGTATCCGGGCAGGAGGCCGAGGCCATGCGAGATCTGGTCAGCCTCGTTGGATCCCGGCAAGTCCCGTGGATGGATAGCCGTCTGGCCGAATGCGACCGAGCAGACCTCGTGCGCCTGCTCATGTGTCTCGGCATGTTCCTCACGGATTGGAAACGGGAGCGCCGGATCGAGACCCTGGTTTCGGTGGGAGCGGACGGTGTCGCGCAGGTCTTGCTGGCAGGACTGGACGCCTTGAAACGCTGGCCGGAGCCAGTCCATGCGTACTTGGGTGAGCAGCGTTTGCTGGCCGGGCAACGGCGAGGTCGCTACGGCGCTCGCAAGACGCTCGGTGCCTTCTACGACTGGATGACGCTGATGGAGCCGGGATCCGTGAAGACGGTGGTGGCCGAAGCAGCCCGCGATTTCGTCGAACGGGATCCGCAACTCGCCCGGCGCGTGCATCGATCCCGCCTGGTCGGCTCGGACGGCGTCCCCGGCCGCGTCCTGGGACTAACCGATGCCGCCGAGCGCGTCGGCAGGTCCGGCGAGACGGTGAAGCGGATGATGGCGACGGGCATGCTGCCGACCGCGATCAGCGAAGGGCGAGGCGTCCCTATGGCGTTGGACGGCGAGGCCGTCGAGGTTCTGGCCGCACGATTGCGGGATGCAGTGCCGCTCACCGGGCTTGCCCGCATGCTGGGCGTCTCGCGGGCGCGCACGCGGTGCCTGGTCGAAGCCGGACTGATACGGCCGGTTAGCGGGCCGGTGCGGCGTGCTGGGCCCAGTGGGCGTTTGAGGCAGTGGAGATCAGAGGCTTCTTGGACCGCCTGGCTCCGGGCGGGCCTGCCCTGACGGCGCCACCGCAGACCGCAGGACTCGACTACGTAGCTGAAGTGCTCCGGCGGCGGGGTATCACCCTGGATCGGATGATGGCTCTTATCCTGGAGGGCAGCCTCTGCGTGGTCGGCGTCGACGCCAACGCGACCGGCTTGAAGCAGCTACGGTTCGACCCAGTCCTCGTGCGCGTTCTCTGTCGAGGACTGGAGATCGGGCCAACCATGACGATTGAGGCGGCTGCCGAGCAACTTGGCTTGAAGTGGCAGGTCGCGGCGCATCTGGTCCGTGCCGGGCACATCGAGGCTGTCCACGGCGGCAAGGTTGCTGTCGCCTCGGTCGAGGCGTTCGGGGAGAATTACGTCACCGGCGCCAGTCTGGCACGCGAACGCCGGACCTCGCCCCGAAGCCTCGCACGCAAGTTGGCTGACCAGGGCATACTGCCCGTAGTGGGGCCTGAGATCGACGGGTCGAGACAGAACATCTACCGCCGCAGCGATCTGAACTTGACCGGCCGCCAGCGATAGAGCGGCGACCTCCTGGTGTTTACAGGATCAGGGCAAGGAAATAGCGTCCGCGGGTGCAGGAATCCTTGAACCCCGCTTGATGCCCATAGCACCGGATCCTGGTCTCGCGCCTGCGCTGGGCATCAAGCCTCACCCGGACGAAAGCCTGATAGGATTCGTATTCCGGCTCGCCGCGCGCCGGAGGATGTCCACAGGCAGGCGCCTGGCGTTTGCATGCGGCTTCGACCGGCTTACGAACCAGCCCAAGCCGGAATGGCTACGCAACTTGGCGACCAGGGCCCAGGTGGATCCGTCCTCGCTGGAGGCGATCTCCTATGGCCCGCCCGATGATCGCCGTGGGGTGTTCAGAGGGGTAGTCCTGCCCAGCAATGTCTTTGATGGGCGTGGCGGCGTGCCCAGGAAGGTGTGTCCATATTGCCTTTCGGAGTCGGGACACCATCGGGCATTCTGGGACCTTTCTTTCATCGCGATCTGCCCCGTTCACCGTGTCGAGCTCATTGATCAGTGCCGCTCGTGCGGAGGGTGGCTTCGCTGGCTAGGTCGCGATCTCACGCGGTGCGGTGGCCGCAGTTGCCTTGGCGGCGACCTTACGCGCATGCCTGCGAACCCTGTGCCGGATGAGGACGTCAGGGGCACGCGGACCGTGCACGGGCTGCTCGGCGACGAGCGCTTTCAGGCCGAGACCGACCATGCCCGAAGCCTGGAACCCTTCCGTGACCTCGGGAACAGCGACATCGTCGAATTCCTTTATCGGCTCGGGTTGGAAACTCTGGGTGGCCGATCGAAGATCTTCTCGCTCGAGCAGGCCGGTGAACTCGCCTACCAGGCGCATCGAGCCCTGACGTTGGGCCTGGCGGCTGCCCAGCGCTGGCCCGATGGCTTCTATGAGATCCTTGATGGTATGCGACGGCGCTCGGCTTCGACGACATCGGCTGGGCTGCGGAAGTACGTGGCGCCCGTCGAGCGCTGGCTTGACCAGTTGCCCGAGGGGCGGGGCGGGGCGCTGAAGGAAGCTGTTCGGGTCTACCAAAGGGCCGCCACGACGACACCTCAAGGGGAAGCTATGGCGTGACTAGGCCCTATGCAAGCATCTAAGAACGCTTGCCAATTCCGGTTGTCTCTGGAAATCTGCTCTTGGGTAATCTGGGTCTCTTCAACTTCGCACATTTGTCTCTGGAAACCTGTTCAGAATCCAGCCAGACTCAACGGGTTAGGGGCGGGCTTGTCCCGCTAATTCGGGCTACCCATACGCATTGTGCGGCAACGACCGGGTTTGCAGCCGCGCAAACGCTGCGGAGCTGCTAGCCAAACCGCTCCGCCACCGTCGCCAAAGCGCCTATCGCCGCTTGCAACGCAGCCCTCATGCGCCGGGCCATCACCAGGGACGCGCCATCACCTTCCCCGGCGTCGCTGATCGCCTCCTCCAGGTCCGCCTCGTCCTTCGTCAAGCTGTCCCACATCTGGCCGATCCGGGTCTGGGCGGCAACTGCGTCCATATCGGCCTCGCCAGCCCATCCGGCGACGATCTCGCCGACCATCTGTGTCACCGCGTCGGGGGAGGCACCGGCCGCGGTCAGCTTGCCCAGGCGCTCCAGCGCCGCCTCGACGGCGTCTGGCGCACTTGGCTGTGCATCAGGCGGTTCACGCATGGCGGGTACCTCATTGCAAGCGGGACGAAGGCGTACACGATGGTGCCGCCGTGCCGCAACCGGACCCGCAGTATCGCGCTGTCCCTGCAGCCGCCGGAGTTCACGCGCATGACGACCCCCATCGCCCACCTGTTCGACACCCACGAGCAAGCCCGGCATGCCGCCGCCCGTCTGGAGCAGGCTGGCATACCGCACGACCAGATCAGCCTGGTGGACCAGCACAGTGGCGGCCAGGGCGGAACGCTGCTGACCGTGCAAGCCTCGGCGGAGCAGGCCGCCCTGGCAGCCAGCCTGCTCCCTGGCACGCAGGCAATGGACCAAACCGCACCCCAAACCGACATGTCCCAACTCAATGAGTCTGCGCCTGCCCACGTCGCCGGTGGGATAGCGAACCTCGGCACCCCCGGACCCGGTTAACCCAGCCTATCCTCGTCCGTCCGCCTTTTGCGCGCGGGTCCACAACCCATCTATGCTAGGCCTCAGATAGCAGAGCAGGCCTTAGCACAACCATGGACGACCCGCGCGCCAACGATATCCTGGACATCGTCGCCAAAGAAACCGCGGTGGACCGCGCTCGCTTGGTGCCTGACGCTCAGATTAGCGAACTCGGTATCCCTTCGCTCGACCTCGTGCAGGCCATTTTCGCCATCGAGGAAAAATACAAGGTGGACATCCCCGTGGTGTCCGAACGCTCCGGCTCCGAGTTCCAAACGGTCGGCGACCTGGTCAAGCATGTGCTGACGGCCCTCGACCATGCTTCGCCCGCGGGTTTGCAGCCGGGTGCGTGACCCGCATCGGCGTCGGGTCGCCATTACCGGACTTGGCGCGATGTGTGCTTTGGGGCGTAACGTGCCGGAGATGTGGGCCGGGATGCTGGCGGGCCGCAGTGGCATCGGCCCGATTACCGGTATCCCGACGGATCGGCTGACGGCCAGCATCGCCGCACAGATCTCCGGCTTTGATCCAACGGAGCATTTCCAGCCGCGGCGCCTGCCGCTGCTGGATCGCGGTGCGCAGATTGCCGTCGTCGCTGCGCGAGAGGCGATGGCGCAGGCCGGACTTCAGGCGGACCCAGCCCAGGCGCATCGCCGGGCCGCCATCGTCGCAGCCGTCATCGGCCAAGTTAGCCTGGATGCCGCCTACCTGGCTTTCTATGGAGAAGGCGCGACGCGGGTGCATCCGCTGACGGTGCCGCGCATCATGACCAATGGAGCGGTGTCGCACTTGACGATGGAGTTCGGGCTGCACGGCCCGTCCTATGCCGTCGCCTCCGCCTGTGCCTCCGCCAACCACGCCATCGCATCAGCCGTGGACACGATCCGATTGGATCGGGCGGACGTGGTGATCACCGGGGGCGCCGATGCCTCCATCGTCCCCGGCGTGTTCAAGTGCTGGGAAGCCTTGCGCGTGTTGAGCAGCGACACCTGCCGCCCATTTTCCCGTGACCGCACCGGCCTGGTGCTCGGCGAGGGTGCCGGCATCCTGGTGCTGGAGGATTGGGATCATGCGACCCGTCGGGGCGCCACGATCCTGGCGGAACTGGCCGGCAGCGGCATGACCGCCGACGGCGCCGACCTGACCGCGCCGGACGCTGCCGGCGCCGCCGCGGCGATGCACGCGGCGCTGGACGACGCCGGGCTGGACCCGTCCGAGATCGGCTGGGTCAACGCGCATGGCACCGGCACCCGCCTAAATGACAAGACCGAGTCCGCGGCGCTGCGCCAGGTGTTCCGCCACCCGCCGCCGACGAGCAGCAACAAGAGCATGATCGGTCATTGCCTGTCGGCTGGCGGCGGGTTGGAGGCCGTGGCCACCGTCATGGCGCTCCGCACCGGCATGGCGCCTCCCACCGCCAACTTTCGCGAATCCGACCCGGAGTGCGACTTGGACATCATCCCCAACACGGCTCGCGCCCTGCCGATGCACGCAGCGCTATCCAACTCCTTCGCGTTCGGCGGGCTGAATGCGGTCATCGCCATGACAGCCGCAGCAGCCAGGGCCGGGGCTGCAACAAGCGCAGCTCCCGGACCCGCACCATGACGACCGCCTATGTCAACCGCATCGGCACCGCCAATCCTCCGTATGACGTGCATGACGCCTTCGTGGCGCTCGGACGCGATATGCTGGTGGACGACAAAGCCCGGGTGATGTTCGACCGGCTGGTTGCGCGCTCCGCGATTGACCATCGCTGGTCTCACTTCCAACCCGGCGCGCCCGGCGCCGAGGACGTGGACAGCACCGGCTTCTACCGTCGCGGCGCCTTCCCCACGACCGGGGCGCGCATGAAAGTCTATGCCCGGGACGCCGTGGCGCTGGCGCTCGCCGCCGTGGCTGACGCCGGGATCACGGCGGAGGACGGGATCACCCACCTGATCGCCGTGAGCTGCACCGGCTTTACCGCCCCGGGCCTGGACCAGCTCATTGCGGACCGCCTGGGCCTGGGCGGCGCGCTGGAGCGGACGATGATCGGCTTCATGGGCTGCTACGCCGGCGTCCCAGCCCTTCGGTCGGCGCGGCACATCGTCCGCTCCGATCCCCAAGCCCGCGTGCTGATCGTGAACGTGGAACTATGCTCCCTGCACATGCAGGAGGTGTCAGACCTGGAGACGGTGCTGACGTTCCTGCTGTTCGGCGACGGCGCCACTGCCGCGCTGGTGACGGCGGAGCCGCACGGCCTGGCGCTGCACGACTTCCGCTCCGCCACGTTGCCGGACACACAGGACCTTATCACCTGGAGCATCGGTGACCAGGGCTTCGACATGCACCTGTCCGGGCAGGTCCCCAGCCGGATCGCCACCGCCTTGCGGGCCGAGGCCGACCGCAACGATCCCGACAGCTTGATGCGCGGCGAAGACCCGCGGGATATCGCGCTTTGGGCGGTTCACGCCGGCGGACGCACCGTGCTGGATGGCGTCGAACAAGGACTGCGCTTGGCGGCAGACGCGCTGGACTACTCGCGCGGCGTGCTTCGTGACGTCGGCAACATGAGTTCGGCGACGCTGATGTTCGTGCTGGCGCGCATCCTGGCGGGCGGAGCAGCCGGCCGCGGCATGGCCATGGCATTCGGGCCGGGCCTCGCCGCGGAAACCTTCCGCTTCACCCGGGTCTAATCCGGTGGACCTGCGCCGCCGCAGCCGGCAGCGGGAGTGGATGGACGAGCAGTCCGCCTCGCCCGCAGTGCTGGCTTCCGTGCTGGCGGACCTCGCCACGGTCAACACCGTCACTCTGGCACGGCTGCCGACGATTGCCTTCATGCGCCGGGTATCGCGCGGGCTGCCGCCTGGCGCTCCGTTGCGCGTGCTGGACGTTGGCTACGGCGAAGGCGACATGCTGCGCCGCATCCATCGGTGGGGCGCCCGCACTGGGGTGGCGATGGACCTTGCGGGCGTGGATTTGGACCCGGCCAGCGCGCCGGCGGCACAGGCCGCGACGCCTCCGGAATGGGGCATCCAATACCGGACCGGGGACGTGTTCGACCTGCCGCCGGGTAGCCAGGACGTGGTGCTCAGCTCCCTGTTCACCCACCATCTGTCCGATGCCCAGGTTGTGGACTTCCTGGTCTGGATGGAGCGCAGCGCCGCCTGCGGCTGGTTCGTCAACGACCTGCACCGGCACGCCCTGGCCTATGAGGGATTTCGCCTGATGTCCGCCGTCGCCGGCTGGCATCCGATGGTACGGCATGACGGCGCGATCAGCGTGGCGCGCAGCTTCCGCCGGCGTGACTGGGAGACGCTGTTGTGCCGGGCTGGATTGGCGGGGG
>CAXTDP010000017.1:8423-22960 GCA_964242295.1 uncultured Acetobacteraceae bacterium
CGCTGGCACCTGCCGTTCCGTTTATGCGTCAGCCGCCTCAAGGGGCGCCCCACCAGGTGACGGTGCTGATTGCCGGCGGCGGCGTGGCAGGCGCTGCGGCGGCCTGCTTGCTCGGCCCCGGGGGGCTGCTGATCGAACGGGCATCGGCCGCGCACGACAAGATTTGCGGCGAGTTCATCAGCACGGAAGCCCAGGGCTACCTGCGCCGGCTCGGTCTGGACCTGCCGGCACTCGGGGCGGCCCCGATCCATTCCGTCCGGCTGGTGCATCGGGACCGGATGGCGGCGGCCCGCCTTCCTTTCCTCGGCTATGGCCTGACCCGCCGGGCGCTGGATGCCGCGTTGCTGGACCTTGCCGCGAGGCAGGGCGCGCAAGTGCTGCGGGGCCATGCCGTCCGGGGCATCGGAGCCGCCAGGCTGGACGTTGCCGGACTGGACGTGGCCGGGCATGGCTCGATCCCGGGCCGCGCCGTGTTCCTGGCGACGGGCAAGCACGACCTGCGCGGTGTCCGCCGGCAGCCCCGCCGCCCTCCTGAGGACCTGGTGGGCTTGAAGATGTACCTGAGCCTGGCCCCTCGCCAACATGCCGACCTGGCCGGGCACGTCGAGCTGCTGTTGCTGAGTGGCGGCTATGCCGGGCTGCAATTGGTCGAGGACGGGGCCGCCAACCTGTGCCTGCTCATCCGCCGTGACCGCTTCACTGCCGCCGGCTCGGCTTGGCCGGGTTTGCGGGATGCGCTGGAGCGGGATGCCCCGCATCTCCGGCGGCGCCTGGCCGGCGCGGCGACGTTGCTGGACCGGCCTTTGTCCATTTTCCGTGTCCCCTACGGCTATTTGCACCAGCCAGCGCCGGAGGACCTGCCAGCCCTGTTCCGCTTGGGAGACCAGGCCGGCGTCATCGCATCCTTCACCGGGGATGGTATGTCCATCGCTCTGCACACCGCCTTCGCCGCGGTTGCCGCCCTGCCAGACGGCAATGCCGGCGCATATCATCGCAATCTGCGGCATGACCTGTCGGTGCAGATTGCCCGAGCATCGCTGCTGCTGAAGGCCGGACGCCTTGCACCTGGCCTCGCAGTGCTGGCGGCCCAGGCTTGGCCGGGCGCGCTGCGCTGGATCGCTCAACTGACCCGGGTGCCGGCGGCGGCGCTGATCGAGGCGTAACCAGAGTTCTACTCCGCCGCCACTCCCAATGCCTGCGAGCGGGACAGCAAGGGCCGCAGCAGCATCGCCTGTTCCTCAATGGCCAGCACCATCTCGGGGTCTACGGACCGGCCACGGTAATCCTGATCGAGCCGGATCAGCCCCGCCGGACAGTGCCGGTCATCGTTCCAGCCGGGGTAGTCCATGATGGGATAGATGCACAGCCCCTCGATCGGGATGCCCCGGCGAAGCGCCGTCCGCACCTCTCCGCCGACATAGCGGAGCCACCCCGGGCCGTTGGGCGCCTCGGCTCCTGTCTCCGAGATCACCAAAGGGCGGCGATAGCGATCATAAACCTCGGCCAGCATGTCACTCAGCGGACGGAACCACCGGTGGCCCAGGCCGAGCGTCTCCGAGTTATGCACCCACTGATTGTTGCAGTAGAAGTTGACGCCGACGATGTCGAGCATCTCGGGCCGGCCACCAAGCTCTGGGCGCAGCATCCCGGCAAGCATGTCCCAGGACTCAAATTGCGCCGTACGATACTTCTCGACCGCCTCATCTTCGGACGGCTGTGCAGGATTGGGGCAAATATGGATGAGCGGCTCCGCTTGGAGGAAACGGGCGCGGCGGTCCACCGCACGGACGGCCTCAGTTGCCGCGATGGCCGCCCGTATAAGCTGCGCCTTCAGGGCGGACCCTTGCCCCTGCGCATAGGGATACAACTCCTGCCGGTCCCCACCAACCCAGGACCAGAACGATACCTCGTTCATTGGACACCAGACGGTGCCCTGCCCCCCTTCCTCCCGTACTAGCCGGGCAGCGGCGCCAGCAAAGGCAGCAAACCGGTCCACGAAGGCGGGCGTCCAAATATCCAGGTCGGGCGGGAGTCCATAATGGCACAGGTCCCATGCCACTTGAACCCCGCTGTCCCTTGCGGCCCTCAGCATTGGCAGGAAGCTGGACCAGTCATAATGCCCGGCGGTCCGCTCGATCAGGTGCCAACGCAACGCATCACGCGCTGTGTGCAGCCCTGCACTCCGCATTAGGCGGTAATCTTCGGCGGCCTGACGGTCGTGCAAGCTTCCGGCGATCACGTCTATTTGGCGGCCATCCCGCCGCCGGTGGCTCGACGCCTCAAACCCACCCTGAAAAAAGCTTCGGAACAGCGGCGCCACCGACGCCCGCAGCAGTTGCACGATCCTACTCGGCAGCAGCCGCGAGGCTCGCCTTAGCCTCTTGGAGCAGACGCTCCTTTGCGACCAGCCGCTGATATGTCGCCAGTGCCTGGCCGACGACCTGATCCATGTTGTAGTACTTATAGGTGGCCAAGCGACCGACGAAGGTCACATTCAGCGTTGAGTCTGCCAAGGCCTGATACTTCTGGAACAGCGCCGCATTCTCCGGCCGGGGCACTGGGTAGTATGGGTCGCCCTCGGCCGAGGGATACTCGTAGCACAGGCTGGTCTTCGCGTGCGTCTGCCCAGTCAGGTGCTTGAACTCGGTGATACGGGTATAGGGCACGGCTTCCGCCGGGTAATTGACGACCCCGGCTGGCTGCAGCCAAGCCTCGTCATGCGTTTCATGCCGGAACTGCAGGGACCGGTATGGCAGCTTGCCATAACAATGGCCGAAGAACTCGTCTATCGGCCCGGTGAAAATGAGGTGATCGTAGCAAGCGGGATCTACATCCTCAAAATCCGTGCCCAGGGCAACCGTGATGCCGGGATGGTCCAGCATATGCTCGAACATCTGGGTGTAGCCGTGCAGCGGCATTTGCTGGAACTGGTCGGTGAAGTAGCGGTCGTCGTCGTTGGTGCGCGTCGGCACCCGGGACGTAACGGACTTGTCCAGCTCCGACGGGTCCAGCCCCCACTGCTTACGGGTATAGCCCTGGAAGAACGCCTCATATAGCTCGCGCCCTACCTTGCCGAGCACCACGTCGGCGGAGGTGCGTATCGTGTCCACGTGTTCCGCCTTGCTTTCCAGGAACGCTTCGACCTCGTCCTGTGTCAGGTTCACGCCGAAGAACTTGTTCACCGTCTGCCGGTTGATCGGCATGGGTAGGCGCATCCCGCGCACCTCAGCCAGCACGCGATGCTCATACGGGCGCCAGTCGGTGAAGCGGGAAAGGTAATCGAGGATCGCCTGCGAGTTAGTATGGAAAATGTGCGGACCGTAGGGGTGGATCAGCACGCCGGCGGCGTCGTGCTGGTCATAGGCGTTGCCGCCAACGTGCGGGCGCCGGTCAACCAACAGCACGCGCTTGCCGGAGCCTGCCGCCATGCGCTCCGCCAGCACCGACCCGGCAAACCCGGCGCCCACGATCAGCACGTCGTATTCGGCCACCGGCTTGCGGAGCGGGATGGCACCCGGGGTCTGCCGATGCCCTTCGATCTGGGAGGACATGCGGGACCAGATGGCATCCCACGACATCTCGGACAGTGCCTGATCCACTGGGGCCAGCCAGGTCGTTGGTCCCGCCGCCTGCGCCAGCGCCGCATCGGTCGCCACCGCGAACTCGGCCGCGGTTCCGGCCACCCACACGCCGGAGAAGGCGCCATACTGCCGCACCACGTCCACCACGGGAGTGGACACCACGGGCCGTCCGGCGGCGAGGTATTCAGGCGTCTTGGTGGGGCTGATGAACCTTGTCGCCTCGTTCAGGGCGAACGGCATCATCGCCGCATCCCAGTTGCCGACATAGGCCGGCAGATCGGGATACCGCTTGCTGCCGAGGTAATGCAGGTTCGCTCGCCGCGGCAGCTCCCGCAGGTCAATCTTTGCAGTCGGGCCGATCAGGACGAAGTGCGTGTCAGGCCGCAGGTCGGCGACAGCCGCAAGCAGGTTACGGTCCAGCCGCTCGTCCAACACGCCATAGAACCCTATGCGTGGATGCGGGATAGCCTGTTGGTCCGAGGGATCCGGCAGTGCGCCGCGGGCCGGGAGGAAGTGACCAACATCAACGCCGCTCGGAAAGGCATGGACGGCGGCATGCTGCCCCTGCTTCGCCTCATAGAGGCTGCGGCCACCAGTGAAGACCAGGCTAGCCCTCCGCATCAGGCAGCGCTCAAGTTCCGGTAGAGCCGGGTCGGCGCCGGCGAAGGCGGACAACTCGTCCATGCAGTCATAGACCGCTGTGCCGTGCAGGTGGCCGGAAAACTGCAGCGCGTGGGGGGTATAATACCAAAGCAGGGGGCTGTGGACCCCGAACTCCCGCATCACTTGGTCCAGCAGCGGACGCTGTGCTGCCGCCCAATCCTGCCCCTGCGGAATGCGCGGCTGCAGGATGATGACGCCTTCGGGCGAGACACGGCGATCCACGCTGGCGCGGTCCGCCGTAGTGTGCAGCGGCTCTTCCCAGAACAACACGCGCATGGTCCTGGCAGCCCGGCTCAGAAGATGTTGCGGACGCTGGAAAACGAAGTCCCACCGCAGATGAGAGAAACAGACCAAGTCAGGCCGGGCAGCGCCGGAACGGGAAGGGTTATTGCCGGCTTCTGTCCTGTGGAGACGCATTGCTATCCCTTTCCGTTCGTCTGACCAACGCAGAACCTGTCCGGCGGGTTCGCGGTCTCCATCTCGCAATTGCGAGATTAGTTGTTGCTGTTGCACGAGGAGTTGTCGAGGCTTCGCTTTGGCGCCGCTGCAACCGCCGTCCCCGCCCCGTGTTTCTGCTGCCGCCCGGACATGCCGCCGGGCATAACGGGAACCCTCGATGTCCGACGAGCAAACTGACCACGACGACTCCGACCTGCACGACCCCGAGGCCGCCGCCCTTGCCGCCAAGCTGCATTATGTAAGCGACCGCCGCCCCGGTATTACCCGCAGCCGAGACGGCGATGCTTGGGTGTTCCGCAACCCATCCGGCGCCGTCATCACCGATCCCAAGATCTTGGATCGTATCCGCAAGCTGGCGATCCCGCCAGCCTATACCGACGTGTGGATTTGCCGTGACCCGCGCGGCCACCTGCAGGCGGTCGGCCGGGATGCCAAAGGCCGCAAGCAGTATCGCTATCACCCCCGCTGGCGCGAAGTCCGGGACGAAGCGAAGTATGGCAAGATGCTGACCTTCGGCCGCGTGCTGCCTGCGATACGCGCTGCGGTCAAGCACGATCTCGCCCTGCACGGGCTGCCTAAGCGCAAAGTGCTGGCTGCCATCGTTTCCCTGTTGGAGCGCACCATGATGCGTGTCGGCAACGAGGAATACGCCCGGACCAACAAGAGCTTCGGCCTGACGACGCTGCGCACCCGGCATGTCGAGGTCAAGGGCGGGCATCTCACCTTCGACTTCCGCGGCAAGCATGGTGTGCAGCACCACATTGACTTGGACGACCGCCGCCTGGCCCGGGTCGTCGAACGCTGCCGTGACCTGCCGGGCCAGGACTTGTTCCAATTCCTGGATCACGATGGCGAACGCCATCACGTCGTATCGGATGACGTAAACGACTACTTGCGGGAAATCAGCTGCGAGGAGATTACCGCCAAGGATTTCCGCACCTGGGCGGGCACGAACCTGGCCGCGCTCGCACTGCGCGACATGGAACTTTACGACACTCCGGCCAAGGCAAAGAAACACCTGGTCCAGGTTGTCGAGCACGTCGCGCAAAACCTGGGCAACACGCCTGCTATCTGTCGCAAATGCTACATCCACCCCGCGGTATTCGAGGGCTACCTGGATGGCAGCTTGCTGGAATGCCTGAAGGAGCGTGCAGACGACGTCTTGCAGCAGGACCATGGCCTGACGCCGGACGAAATCGCTGTGACCACCTTCCTCAGCCGGCGGCTTGCAGTCGCCATCGCCGATCCCGCCCACAAGCCGCTGGTGACTTGACACGTCCGTTCCGCCCCGCATCGTGGGCGGAACGACGGGGGGTTGGTCATGGACGAATTGCTAGTGGCGCGGCGCGACGGCGTGCATGTACTAACCCTGAACCGGCCGGATCGCCTGAACGCGTTCACCTACGCACTACAGGCCGCATTGATGTCGGCGCTCGCTGCGGCGGAAACCGATCCGGACTGCCGGGCGGTCCTGCTGCATGGCGCCGGACGCGGCTTTTGCGCCGGTCAGGACCTGACAATGGTGGAACCCGGCGTGGACTTGGGCGACACGTTGGAACGCAGCTTCAACCCGTTCGTGCGGCGGCTGCGGTCCCTCCCCCTTCCGGTTGTCTGCGCCGTCCACGGGGTTGCCGCCGGGGCAGGGGCGAACCTAGCATTGGCCTGTGACATCGTGCTGGCCGGAGAGTCCGCGCGCTTCATCCAGTCGTTCGTCAAGATCGGCCTGATGCCGGACGCTGGCGGCACCTGGACCCTGCCCCGCCTGGCCGGGGATGCGCGGGCGCGTGGCATGGCGATGCTCGGCGAGCCGGTGACGGCGGCGCAGGCGGCGGCATGGGGCCTGGTCTGGCGCACCCTGCCCGACGATGACCTGCTGCCGGAAGCGGAGCGTCTGGCCGCTCACCTCGCCACCCAGCCGACCCAAGCCATCGCGCTGATGAAGCAGGCGCTGAACGCTTCCGCCGGGAACAGCTGGGATGCGCAGCTTGACTTGGAGCGGGACTTGCAGCGCCAAGCTGGCGGGACGCCCGACTTCAGGGAAGGAGTGGCGGCTTTCCTGGAGAAACGCCCAGCCATCTTCACCGGGCGTCCGGCGTGACGCCCCAGGGGCTTGCGCAGGCCTACGCCGACCGGATGTGGGGCGGGGACGCCGCCAGCCGCGGCCTCGGCATGACATTGGACTGGGTGGCGCCCGGTGCGGCGCGGCTGTCCATGACGGTCACGGCGGCCATGCTGAACGGCCACGGCACTTGCCACGGCGGCTTCATCTTCACGCTCGCGGACAGCGCCTTCGCCTTCGCTTGCAACACGGACGGCACCGCCTCGGTCGCCAGCCACTGCGCCGTCAGCTTCTTGCGCCCGGCGATGCTGGGCGACCGGTTGGTAGCCGACGCAGAGGAGCGCCACCGCGAAAGGCGCAGCGGCATCTACGACGTGCGCGTCACCTGCGGGGATGCCGTGGTGGCGGAATTCCGCGGGCAGTCCCGCACCACTGGCGCCAAGCTTCTGTAGCCGGCCGATGCTCGCTGACCTTAGTCCCCGCTCCGGCGACCTCGACCCGATCGAGATGGCCACCCGCGACGAGTTGGCGGCATTGCAGCGCACCCGGCTGGTGGCGACGCTGCGGCACGCCTACGCCAATGTCCCGCATTACCATAAGGCGTTCGACGCCGCCGGGGTGCATCCCGACGACTTCCGCGACCTGCCGGACCTCGCCCGGTTCCCGTTCACGACGAAGGCCGATCTGCGGGCCAACTATCCCTTCGGCATGTTCGCCGTCCCGCGGGAGCGCATCGCCCGCATCCATGCCAGCAGCGGCACGACCGGCAAGCCTACCGTCGTCGGCTACACCAAGGCGGACTTGGACGTGTGGGCCGACGTGATGGCCCGGTCCATCCGTGCGTCAGGCGGACGTGCGGGGATGCGTATCCACATCGCCTACGGCTACGGCCTGTTCACCGGCGGCCTCGGCGCGCATTACGGCGCGGAGCGGCTGGGCTGCGCCGTCATCCCCGTGGGCGGCGGCGGGACGGAGCGACAGGTGCAGCTCATCCAGGATTTCCAGCCGGACGTCATCATGGTGACGCCGTCCTACATGCTGGCCATCCTGGACGGTTTCCGCGCCGCCGGCGCCGACCCGCGCGGCACCAGCCTGCGCGTCGGCATCTTCGGCGCCGAACCCTGGACCAACGCGATGCGCGGCGAGATCGAGGCCAACTTCAACATGCATGCCGTGGACATCTACGGCCTGTCGGAGGTGATGGGGCCGGGCGTCGCCAACGAGTGCGTCGAAACCAAGGACGGCCTGCACATCTGGGAGGACCACTTCTACCCGGAGGTCGTGGACCCCGACACCGGCACCGTCCTGCCCGACGGCGAGCGGGGCGAGCTGGTGTTCACCTCGCTTACCAAGGAGGCCACCCCGATCATAAGATACCGCACCCGGGACCTGACCCGGCTGCTGCCGGGCACCGCCCGCACCATGCGCCGGATGGAGAAGGTAACGGGCCGCAGCGACGACATGATGATCATCCGCGGGGTCAACGTGTTCCCGACCCAGATCGAGGAGCTGGTGCTCGCCCGTGCCGACCTGTCGGGCCACTACCAGATTGAGCTGACGCGGAACGGCCGGATGGATGAGATGCTGGTGCGGGTGGAGGCGCGTCCGGACGCCTACGCCAGCACGGACGCCGGCCCGGCGCTGGCGCGGGCGGTCAAGGAACGGGTGGGGATCACGGCCGCCGTCCAGGTCCTGCCGCCCGGCGGCATCGAGCGCAGCCTAGGCAAGGCCCGCCGCGTCGTGGACCGGCGCCCAAGGGAGTAGGATCGCGCTGCTCCCTTTCTCTCCGGGAGAGGGTCGGGGTGAGGTAGGCAGCTCAGGATGATCGCAGTTCTGCTAGGACCGGTTCATCAATGCACACCTTCGAGTTTGCGGCCTCCCTCACCCCAGCCCTCTCCCGGAGGGAGAGGGAGAAGAAGTGTCCTTCAACGCGTCACGCACGTCGCGCAGCGCCAGGCGTTGCCCGGCCATCAGCGCCGGGTCGCTGCCTAGCAAGCCGCGCATGTGGCGATGCATCCGCGACACCTCTGCAATGTGCCGCCGTGGCGTGAGCCGATGCGTGACGCTTGCCTCATGCCGGCGGTGCATGTTCAGCGGCTCCGCCACATACGCCACGTTGCCGCCCGCGCTCAGCACTTCGGCGTAAACCCGCCAGTCCCCGGCCATCGTGAAGCGGTCCAGCTCAGCCCGGCAGCGGTCCAGCGCATGCCGCAGCGCCTCCCGCCGCCACAGCACGGCACTGGCGTTCAGGATCAGGTTGCGCTGGGACAGACAGGCCCGCAGCATGTCAGCCGCCGGGTGCACCCCATCTCGCGCAAGCAGCGCCGCCCCGGCCCTGGCATAATAGGCCTGGTGGTCGCCCCATAGCGACGCACCAGCGGCATCAATCGCCCGGCTGTCGGTGAAGGCCATCACTGCATCCGGCACACCCTGCAAGGCCGCCGCAAGCGACGCCAGGAAACCAGGCTCCGCCATGTCGTCGGCCTCGGCAATACAGAGCCACTCGCTCCGAGCCAGGTCCACCGCCCGCCGCCACTGCCGGAACACAGAGCCTGAATTGCGGTCCGACCCCACCCAGCGCACCTTGCGCCCGGCCGCAGCAGCCGCCTGCCGCACCGCCGTCTCGCTGCCGTCTGTCGAAGCGTCGTCCAGCACGATGATTTCCCGCACCGGATGGGTTTGCGCCGCAATGGAGGCGACCCGGCCCGGAAGGTAGCGGCCATAGTTGAAATTCGGCACGACGGCGGTGACATCCAGCACGTCCGGCGCGGCCAGGCGCAGCACGGCTGCGGCATAGGCGCCGAACTCGAAATCGAGTCGGGTCCGCTCTGCGAGCCTGGCGCGGTCGGCCGGGGAAACGCGCACCGCCAGGGCGCGCATCTGCCGCACCATGGCGTCGGCGTCGCCCAGCGGCACGGATACGCCAGCACCGCGGTCACGGAGCAATTCGGGAATGCCGCCTGCACCCGTGAACGCGACGGTAGGGACGCCGGCCGACATCGCCTCCAGCACGACGCTCGGGAACGGGTCCTCCCGCGACGTCAGCAAATGAACGTCGGCACAGGCCAGCCAGTCCGCGGCATCGGCGCAGCGGGGCATATGATGGAACGTGCCGGTGGCCGCCGCCGTAGCGATCTCCTGTGCGAGGTATGCCTGAACCGATGGGTCAATGTCGCCGATCCAGACCAGGTGCATGGCTGCCCCGGCAGCATGGGCCAGGCGCCAGACCTGCAAGAAAAGGTCGAATCCCTTACGGAGATCGGCATAGCCCAGGCCCATCGCCAGCATCGCGTCGGCTGGAACGCCCAACGCGCTCCGCAAGGCCACCCGGTCGCGCGCACCGGCCGAGGGATGCACAGGGCGATACAGCCCTTGCGGCAGGATGACGGCGCGCCCGTCCGGCAACGGCACGTGCTCGGCAAAGCGGTCCCGGACGAACGGCGCCGCGAACACGACCTGGCTGCAAACGGCGACCGCCTCCCGCGCCGGTCGCAGCAGGTTGCGCTCGTGCAGCAAGCGCGGCAGCTCGTGAACCATCAGCACGCACCGCAGGCCGGCTGCCACCAGCGGCGCGCAGGCATGGGCGGCTGCCGCACTGTTGACCACCGTGGCGCCGAACCCCTCGGCCTTGAAACGGCGCGCCAACCGCGGCAGGTCGGCAGCGGCGGCGACCGTCGTCGGCGCCACCGCCTGATATTCGCTGGCCAGGGCGCCGTCACCCAGCAGCAGGAATGCCACGTCCACCCCCGATACCAATTGAAGATGCCGGCCCAGGCTCAGCAGCAGCAACTGTGCGCCGGCTGGAAACGCGTCATGGCCAACCAGCAGAAGCCGCAGCCGCGCCGGCACGTCCACGTGGCCCGCGACGGCCCGGCCGGTCGCGTTCAAGTAAGCACCGCCGAAATGCACGTCTGGCTCAAGGTAGGCGCCCTCCGCCCACTCGTTCCAGGCATTCACGCACACCAGCGGCGTATCCAGGACGGGGTGGGCCACCGCGTCGTCCACCAGACGGGCCAGCCAAGCCTGATACTTGGCCGGCGTGGACCCGTGCAGCACCATCCCCTGCCCTTGCCGCCGCGCGTCGTTGTCCCAGCCCGGCAGCGCCGTGCGGATCAAAGGATAGGGTGCCTGGTCGGTGCCGGAAGCGGCGGCGAGGTCGTCATATGAGTAAACCTGCGCCGAAGCGGCGGGATCAAGGATGTGCAGGCCGGGGTTCAGCAGCGCCAGCCCGGTCGTCAGCTTGTGCGGCGGGAACTCGACGGCGGCATCCATGCCGAAGCGGCGCGGGTCACGGTCCCCGAAGCTTTGCGCCATGATGAACACCGGGTCTTCCCCCAGGGTGCGGAACTGCGCGCGCCACCGGGCGGTCGCGGCAGCGGCATCGGGGATGACGGAAGCGCGATAGACCATCAACACTGGACGGCCCTGCAAACGGATATAGCGCGGGTCGGCGAAGTGCCGGGCCAGCTCCGCCGCCAGTGCAGGCTCGTCGGCTTCGCGGTAGTCCTGGGCGATCAGCACCTCCTGTTCCGCCCCGTCCCAGCGCCGGGTCCAGTTCTCGTTGGCCCACATCAGGCAGAACGGGAAATCTATGCTGCGGTCGGCCAGCATCGCCTCAAGCGGCCCGTCCAGCAGGCGGCGGCCGTTGAACCAGTAGAAGTAGTAAACAAAGCCACCCAGCCCGGCGCCGCGCGCCAGCTCGACCTGGGCACGCAAGGTCGCGGTTCCCTGGAGGCGGTAATGGCCGAGGTCCCGTGGCAGGCGCGGCTGATAGTGCCCTGCGAACCGTGGCAGCCCACGGCCGACGTTGGTCCACTCGGTGAACCCGTCGCCCCACCAGGCGTCGTTCTCTGGGATGGGATGGAACTGCGGCAGGTAGAACGCCAGCACCATCGCCCGGCGCCGCGCATCCGCCGCCAATGGCTCCACCGGCTCGAACAACGGGCCAGGAGCGGTGTTGCGGCGTACCTCGCGCGGGATGTCGGTATCCTGGGCCGGCCGGGCTGGAAAAAAGCCGGGCAGGTGACGATGGATGCGATAGTGCAGCAGCGGATTGACCCTGTCCTGGTCCCGCAGGTAGCGGTCCCGATACCAGGCGGTGTCGAACGTGGCGGAGGCCGGCCGGCCTTCCCAGGCGCCCTGCACCAGGTAATGCTCGAACGGATCCATGCCGGCCTGCACGACATCGGGCGACTGCATCCGGTAGAACGCCGCGTCGAACTCGGGCAAGGGGCTGACCGCGCCATTGCATCGGTGGTGCAGGAAATGCTGCAGGCTTCCCTGGCCCGGCGCCAGCCGGTGATGGGCGCGATACCAAGTCGGGTCGAAGTGGGCGATCGGCTGACGGCCCTCGGCCTCGCCATACTCGATGTAATGCAGCAGCGGCTCGGCACCAGATTCCTGCACGTCACGGTTGCGCTGTAGGTACCAGGCGGGATCGAAGTATGGGTTGGGTAAGCGGCCTTCCCTCCAGCCATAGCGGGAATAGTGAGTCGCCGGATCAATGCCGCAAGCCGCAATGTCATGATTTCGTTCAAGAAACCATACGTGCAGGAACAACCCAGATCGGATTATAGTAAGAACGTCCCCAAAATCCAGCCGGACCGGCCCCATCTTCATTTCACCCATCTATCGCGTTCTAAGGCGTGTTTGCCCAATGCTGCCGCTCAGACTTCATTGAAGATCACTCACCGTCGCTATAAATGCCTCATTGTAGGATAACATAACAAAATATCACAATCACAGTGGATGGGATTTGCACGCTTAGATAGTTTATTTTGCCGTCTATACACTTTCTGCGTTTGGTCACAACTATATTGTGAAACCTTTAGTGCCGGCGTAGTGTTTGCGCCTCCATGCGTTTGACCGTCCTGTGCGCCCTGCTGCTGCCGGCCTGCTCTCCTGCGGCCTTGCTGAACGCAACGGTCCCGTCGCACGGCGTCAGTGTCACCCGGGATGTGGCCTATGCCGAGGGGCCACGCCGCCGGCTGGACATCTACCGCCCTCTCGGCAGGGGGAAGGCACCGATGGTCGTGTTCCTCTATGGTGGAAGTTGGCGGACCGGCAGCAAGGACATCTACCGCTTTGTGGCATTGCCGCTCGCGGCCCGGGGTGCCGTCGTGGTTGTGCCCGATTACCGGCTTTACCCCGAGGTCGCATTCCCGGCATTCCTGGACGACAACGCCCGCGCGGTCGCTTGGGCGGCCGCACATGCGTCGGAGCTTGGCGCCGATCCAAGCCGGGTTTTCTTGATCGGCCATTCCGCTGGCGCCTACAACGCAGCGATGCTCGCGCTTGATCCACGCCTGCTGGCGGCAGCCGGATACGACCGGCGGCGCCTCGCCGGGGTTGTGGGGCTTGCTGGTCCCTACGATTTCCTGCCGATCACTGGGAACGACATCAAACCGGTGTTCGCAACAGTAGGCGACGGGCCGCTCAGCCAGCCCGTCAGCTATGTGGACGGGCGCAATCCGCCAATGCTGCTGCTGGCGGGCGATGCCGATACCACTGTCAACCCGCGCAACACGTTTGCCTTGGCCGAAAAGGTGCATGCCGCTGGCGGCAGCGTCGAGGCACGGCTCCTCCCAGGGATTGGGCACATCGGCATCGTCACCGCCTTTGCTCCGCTGTTTCGCCGTCGTGCGCCAGTGTTGGACGACATCTGGGCATTCATCGCACGTCAGGGTGATGCTGGGGCACGCTGGCCTTTGAGGCTCGGCATTAGAACGGGCATCGGCAGCCCTCCCGGTTCTTGATCCACTGGTGGCCCAGAGGACATGCGGCGCCGAACCTTCCATTCTATTCCGTTGGCGCAGCCGGCCATGACAGCGACCGATGGGCGCCCTGCTAGTTAAATCCCGACAGGTGCTGGTCACCAGAACGGCTGCCAGACGCAGCAGCCGCACAAGTGCCAGGCCTCAGCGTCCCTGAAAGTTGGGCGGACGCCGGGCGTGGAAGGCAGCTAGGCCCTCGCCAAAATCATAGCTTTGTAGGGCTTTTTGCCGTCCCTCCGCAAAACGTTGCGCCGTAGCGGACGACAACGCAACTGCCGTGGCAAGGGCCCGCACCTGCTGCTTTGCGCTTGTCACCGATAAGGGGGCATTTCCAGCGATCCGCCGAGCCATCGCCAGGGTGAACGCTTCCAGATCTGCTTCCGGTACCAGGTGGTTCAGCAGACCCAAACCCAAGGCGCGTTCGGCAGGCACCGGATCGGCAGTGCTGAACATCTCCAATGCGACGGCAGGACCGGCTCGCATCACGACATTCAGCAATCCGTCGGCATCATAGGGCAGCCCCAGCCTTGCAGGAGTGAAGGCAAAGCTGCAGGTGGGATCGCCGATGACGATGTCGCATCGCAACGCCAAGTCGGTTCCGCCGCCCCAAGCTGACCCATGCACCATCGCAATCACGGGAGCGGGATGATCCTGAACCCGGCGGAACAGGCCCTGCAAATCGCCATCCTGCGCCAAAGGGTCAAAACCCGGCGAGAGTGCCCCGATGTCGAAGCCGGCACACCAGACACCTGCCCCCGGAACCGACCTGAGGACAACAGCACGGGCTGCACAGGTCCGGTCAAAGGCGCTTGAAAGCTCGTTTATCATCGCCAACGAGAGCGTGTTCCGCTTGGTTGGGGCCGCCATTGAGATGACAGCTACGTGGCCGTCTTGCGAAACGAAAGACAGCGGCTTGTCGGCAGGGGATGACACCCCTGCCCTATAGCCTCAACTTCGAAAGTTTGAACTGCTTGGCAAGCTCTAACGCGAAGCAGGCACCGG
>CAXTDP010000018.1:0-22478 GCA_964242295.1 uncultured Acetobacteraceae bacterium
GCGGTGCAGGCGGCTCCATAGCCGGCATGGCGTCAGGTCCTGGCGGCGACGCGGCGGCGCTGACCGGCCCGGGCGGTGAGGAGTTGATGATGCTGGCCAATGTGGAAGGGGCGCTGCGGGCGTCGTCCGTCCGGAAGATTTCGGCCCTGGTGGACAGCCACCCACAGGAAAGCCTGGCGCTGCTGCGGAACTGGTTCGTTGAGGAGACTGAGTAGATGGCGTCGTTGACCTCGATCCGAAGCGTCACCGGGAAGCAAAAGGCGGCGGTCCTCATGCTTGCCTTGGGCGAGGAGCAGAGCGCCCGCCTGATCGCCATGATGGAGGAGGACGAGATACGCGAGCTGTCCACCATCATGGCCGGCCTTGGCTCGGTTAAGGCCGCCGTGATCGAGCAGGTTTGCAACGAGTTCGCCGATGAGCTGGGCCAGCAGGGCAATGTGATCGGCAGCATGGAAAGCACCGAGCGGCTGCTGATGGCCGCCCTGCCGGCCGACCGCGCGACGCAGATCCTGGAGGAGATACGCGGCCCGGCCGGCCGGACAATGTGGGACAAGCTGGGCAACGTGAACGAGGCGGTGCTGGCCAACTACCTGAAGAACGAATACCCGCAAACCGTCGCGGTGGTGCTGAGCAAGATCAAGCCGGACCATGCCGGGCGGGTGCTGACGCTGCTGCCGGACAGCTTCGGCATCGAGGTCATCATGCGCATGCTCCGCATGGAGAGCGTGCAGCGGGACGTGCTGAGCGGTGTGGAGCAGACCCTGCGCAGCGAGTTCATGCTGACGCTTGCCAGCACCACGCGCCGCGACAGCCACGAGATGATGGCCGACATCTTCAACAGCCTGGACCGGCAAACGGAGTCGCGGTTCGTGGCGGCGCTGGAGGAGCGCAACCGGGACGCGGCGGACCGGATCAAGTCGCTGATGTTCACCTTCGACGACCTGCGGCGGCTGACGCCGGCCAACGTGCAGATCCTGCTGCGCTCGGTGGAGAAGGACAAGCTGCCGATGGCGCTGAAGGGCGCTTCGGACGGGCTGCGGGAGCTGTTCTTCGGCAACCTGTCGGAGCGGGCGGGCAAGATGCTGCGGGAAGACATCGAGATGCTCGGCCCGGTGAAGCTGCGCGACGTGGACGAGGCGCAGGCCGGCATCGTCGCCATGGCCAAGGACCTGGCGGCGCAGGGAGTGATCGAGATCAGCGAAGGCAAGAACGACGAGATGGTGGCATAGATCATGACCCCCCTGCGCGAATCGCCTCCCCGCGACCCCCTGCTCCATATGCCCGACCGCGCCGGCATCCTGTATGCCGAGGACTTCGACAGTCCGGCGGCGGCGCCGCTGCCCGAACCGGAGCCCGAGCCTGAGCCGGTCGAGCCCATCTTCTCCTCCGGTGAGATGGAGATGGCCTGGCAGCTCGCCGCCGAGGCCGCCGTGGTCTGCGCCCGTACGGAATGGGAGGCGTCGGACTCCCACGCCCGCACCCTGGCCCTGGGCGCCATCGCCGCCGGAGTGGCGGCTGCGCAGGCCGAGGGCCGCGCCCTGGCGGAAGCCGCGGCGGACGGGACCGTGCGGGTGATCCTGACGATCGCCGCGGGGCTGCTGCCGGCCTACTGCGCCGGGCATGGCGAGACGGAGGTGCGGCGGCTGCTGGCTCATTTGATGCCGTCCCTGCAACGGGAGCCGCGCATCACCGTGCGCGTCAGCCCGGCCATTGCGGACCGGCTGCGCGCCGACCTGCTGGGCGACGACGACCTGGCGGCGCGGGTGGCTGTGACGGCTGCGCCCGGCCTGGCGCCTGGCGATGCGCGCGTGGCCTGGGCCAATGGCTCGCTGGTGCGCGACGAGGCCACCATCCATGCGGCGATGGTGGCGGCGCTGGCCGAGCTGGGACTCGTTGACACCGAACCTGCGCCGGCGACGCCTCCCAACGACCGCCGCCGTCATCACGACGAGCGCAGCGACGACCCCGTCATGCGCCGCGAAAGACAGCACCCGCCGCCCCACACGGCCATTGGCGACGGCTTAACCGAACGAACGCCAGCACATGCCGCCTACAACAGGAGCCACGCAGATGTCGAATAGCATGGAATTGTCCGATCTCGCCGATGCCAGCCCACCCGACCTGGCACCCCGCGCGCTGCGGGACCTGGAGGCGGTTTACGACATTCCCGTCACCGTCAGCGCCGTGCTGGGCAAGGCGACCATGCAGGTCAGCCAACTGCTCAAGCTGGGACGCGGCGCAGTGGTCGAGCTGGACCGCAAGCTGGGTGAAGCCATTGATATCTACGTCAACAACCGCCTGGTTGCCCGCGGCGAGGTCGTCATGGTGGACGAAACCCGGCTTGGCGTGACGATGACCGAGATCATCAAGGGCGACCGGGCGGGATAGGGAGGACTGGGTCATGCACGTCCTGATTGTCGGATCGTTGGGCGGGGAGCTGGGCAAGGCCGCCCGCATCGCACAGGCGCGCGGCGCGAAGCTGCACCATGCGGACAACGACCGCTCCGCCCTGGCGCAACTGCGCGCTGACGCCCGGGTAGACCTCCTGCTGGTGGAGTTGCCGCACGACATCGCGGCGCTGCTGCGGGCGATGGAGGCGGAGCGGTTCAGCGTCCCCATCGTCGCCTGCGGCACGGACGCCGATGCTCCGTCCGCGGTGCGCGCCATCCAGGACGGGGCGCGTGAGTTCCTGCCGCTGCCGCCCGACCCAGACCTGATCGCCGCCATCCTGGAGGCCGCGTCCGGCGAAACCCATGCAATGATAGCGCGCGATCCGGCGATGCTGGCCGCCGTGCGCCGGGCCGAGCAGGTGGCGGCAAGCGAGGCCAGCATCCTGATCACCGGCGAAAGCGGCACCGGCAAGGAAGTCCTGGCCCGGCACATCCATCGCCGCAGCCGCCGCGCCGCCGGGCCGTTCATCGCGCTGAACTGCGCGGCGATCCCCGAGAACCTGCTGGAATCCGAGATGTTCGGGCATGAGCGCGGCGCGTTCAGCGGCGCCATCGCCCGCCGCGTCGGCAAGTTCGAGTCGGCCGACGGTGGAACGCTGCTGCTGGACGAGGTCAGCGAAATGGACGTGCGCCTGCAGGCCAAGCTGCTGCGGGTGATCCAGGAGCGGGAGATCGACCGGCTGGGCGGCAGCGCGCCGGTGCGGGTCAACGTCCGCATCCTGGCGACCAGCAACCGGGACCTACCGATGGAGGTCGCGGCCGGGCGGTTCCGGGACGACCTTTATTTCCGGCTGAACGTGGTCAGCCTGCGCATCCCCTCGCTGCGGGAGCGGCCCGGCGACGTGGCGGCGCTGGCGGACCATTATGCCCGGCGCTACGCCGACGTGAACGGCATGCCGCTGCGTCCCTTGTCGGCCGGCGCCCATGCCCGGCTGCTGGCGCATGGCTGGCGCGGCAACGTCCGCGAGCTGGAGAACACCGTCCACCGTGCGGTGCTGCTGTCCAGCGGCACGGAGATCGGTGCGGACGCCATCGAGCTGGCACCCACCCCGGGCGGCGCCCCCGTGCGGTCGGCGGAAGGAGCGGGCGGCATCGCCGGGCTGGTGGGCCGGAAGATGGACGAGGTGGAGCGCGACCTGATCCTAGAAACGCTCAGCCACACCCTCGGCAACCGGACGCACGCCGCGACCATCCTGGGCATCAGCATACGTGCGCTGCGCAACAAGCTGCGGGACTACGCGCAATCGGGCGCGGCGGTGACGCCGCCCAACGCGATGCACATGGCCTAGCGCCGTGACGCTCAGCCCCGGACTGCTCAAGCTGCGCGACCAGATACGCCGCTTCATCCCTGGAACGGACGTGGGCCTGGCGCTGGGGATGGTGGCGCTGCTGGCGGTGCTGGTGGTGCCGCTGCCGTCGGTGCTGCTGGACATGGGGCTGGCGGTGTCGTTGACCACGTCGGTGCTGGTGCTGATGGTGGCGATGTTCCTGCAGCGCCCGCTGGACTTCACCAGCTTTCCGACGCTGCTGCTGCTGACGACCTTGCTGCGCTTGTCGCTGAACGTCGCCACCACGCGGCTGATCCTGTCACACGGCAACGAAGGCGCGGCTGCGGCGGGCCACGTGGTGCAGGCGTTCGGCGGCTTCCTGATGGGTGGGGACGTCGTGATCGGCGTGATCCTGTTCGCGATCCTGCTGGTCGTGAACTTCATGGTCATCACCAAGGGATCGGGCCGCATCGCCGAGGTCGCGGCGCGGTTCAGCCTGGACGCCATGCCGGGCAAGCAGATGGCGATAGACGCCGACCTGTCGTCGGGCCTGATCAACGAGGCCAAGGCGAAGCTGCGCCGGCGGGAGCTGGAGGAGGAGAGCGGCTTCTATGGCGCCATGGATGGCGCGGCGAAGTTCGTGCGCGGGGATGCGATCGCCGGGCTGCTGATCACCGTCATCAACATCATCGGCGGCCTCGCCATCGGGCTGCTGCGGCACGGGATGCCGTTCAGCGAGGCAGCGGCGACCTTCACGACGCTGACGGTCGGCGACGGGCTGGTATCGCAGATCCCGGCGCTACTGGTTTCGACCGCGGCCGGCATTGTCGTGACCAAGGGCGGAGTGGAGGGGCCGGCTGACGCCGCCCTGATGCGGCAGTTAGGCGGCAGCCCCAAGCCGCTGGCGCTGGCCGGCGGTGCGGCGGCGGTGCTGGCGCTGATGCCGGGCTTGCCGGCCCTGCCCTTCCTTGCCCTGTCCGCCCTGGCCTGCGGCGGCGCGTGGATGCGCTGGAAGCACCCGCCCACGACCGCGGCGGAGGACGCCCCGGCGGTGTCTACGGAAGCGCCGATCACCGATGCCCTGCGCATTGACAGCATCCGGCTGGAACTCGGGTTCGGGTTGCTGATCCTGGCCGGCGGCGACACGCCGCGGCTGACCGAGCAGATCAAGGCGCTGCGCCGCTCCATTGCGGCGGAGATGGGCTTCGTGCTGCCGCCCGTCCGCATCCAGGACAACATGGCGCTGGGCGCGGACCAGTATTCGATCCGGATCAAGGAGGTGGAAGCCGCGAAGGGCGAGATGCGCCCGTCTATGCTGCTGGCGATGGACCCGGCCGGCGGCATCCCGGACCTGCCGGGGGAGCGGACGATGGAACCCGCCTTCGGCCTGCCCGCCTTGTGGATCAGCCCGGACCGGCGCGAGGAGGCGATATTCCGTGGCTGCACCGTCGTGGACCCGGCGAGCGTGCTGACCACCCACCTGACCGAAGTGGTGCGGGACTGCATGGCGGAGTTGCTGTCCTATGCCGAAACCGCCAAGCTGCTGGACGACCTGCCGCGGGAGCAGCAGCGGCTGGTGTCGGACCTGGTGCCCTCGCAGCTTTCGATCGGCGGCATCCAGCGCGTGCTGCAGATGCTGCTAGCCGAGCGGGTGTCCCTGCGCGACCTGCCGACCATCCTGGAGGGCATCGGCGAGGCGGCGGCCGGCGGACTGCGCGCCACCGCCGCTATCACCGGCCACGTCCGCAGCCGGCTGGCCCGGCAGATCAGCGACAGCCATCTCGGCCCCGCCGGCTACATCCCATTGGTGACGCTGTCGGCGGAATGGGAGGTGGCGTTCGCCGACGCCCTGGTCGGCCCGATGGAAGACCGGCAACTTGCCATCGCCCCGTCGCGCCTGGGCGACTTCATGCAGCGGTTCCGGGTGGTGTTCGAGGCCGCGGTGAACGCCGGGGAAGCGCCGGTGCTGCTGTGCTCCGGCGGCATACGCTCTCACGTCCGCGCCATCGTGGAGCGGCTGCGGCCGGCAACACCAGTGCTGTCCCAGGCGGAAATCTTCCCTCGCGCCCGCATTCGGACGGTAGGCACGCTCTAGCGGGTGGTGGCGAACCCCGGCGTAGCACCCATCTCTTGTTGGCAATGTCCGAAGCTCAGCAGCAGCCTGCCCCGTTCCGTCTATGGGCGCCCAAGCGCGTCCTGGTCACCCCGTCTGCCCTGCAATGGGAGCACGGCGAGGCCATCGTCTCGCGCGCTGCGGCGCTGGGTGCGGAGGTGGTCCGGCTGGCAGCGGACCGGCTGACCGGGCTGCCGCCGAAGTATGCGGATGCCAAGGGCACGCTCGCCGTCATCACCGCGTCGCCCAGCAAGCGGAAGCTGCAGCCGATCCCGCCCAGCGCCGATTGGCGGTTCGACCTGGCCGAGGGATGCCCGGCGCATTGCCAATACTGCTACCTTGCGGGATCGCTGGCCGGGCCGCCGATCACGCGCGCCTATGCCAACCTACCGGAGATTCTGGACGGTTTGGCTGCCGCGGTCGGCCAGGGCAGCATCACCTCCCGCCAGGCCGCGCGCCAGGCGGAGGGCACGACGTTCGAGGCGGGGTGCTACACGGACCCGCTAGGGATCGAACACCTGACCGGGTCCCTAGAGGCCAGCGTCAGGCACTTCGGCCAGTGGGACGCCCCGGTGCAGCTTCGCTTCACCACCAAGTTCGATGGCGTTGGCCCGCTGCTGGACATCGCCCATAACCGGCGCACCCGCATCCGCTTCTCCGTCAACGCCCGCGGCGCCGAGCGGTATGAGGGCGGCACGGCTCGGATGGCGCAGCGCCTGGCCGCGTTGCGGCAGGTGGCGATGGCTGGCTACCCGGTCGGGCTGACGGTCGCGCCGATCATGCCGGTGCTAGACTGGCGAGACGGCTATGACCGGCTGATTGAGGATGCGGCGGCGGCATTGGCCGGCGTTCCGGACCTGGACCTGACGGCGGAGCTGATCACCCACCGCTTCACGCCGGGTTCGAAGGAGGTGCTGCAGGGCTGGTATCCCGGCAGCAGCCTGGAAATGGAGGAGGAGCAGCGCAGCCGTAAGACGACCAAGTTCGGCTCGACCAAGTGGGTGTTCACACGTGAGGTGATGGGCGACCTGCGGACCCACCTGGAGCGCAGCATTGCCGAACGCCTGCCGATGGCGCGGGTGTTATATTGGACGTAGGGTATCTGCCTGCTGCTCCCTCTCCCTCCGGGAGAGAGTCGGGGTGCGGAAAGCAACTGGCGCAAATATGGCCTCTTGAAAGGGAATAGCCTGCCCTGACTATGGTCGGCGCCTGCCATTTCCCTCACCCCGATCCTTTCCCGGAGGGAAAGAGAGAAGATGCGGCAAAATTAACCGCCCGCTAGGTGCCGTCCCGTATCCTGCTTCCCATGCGCCTCAAGCTGTTCCGGGCACCCACGGTAAATTTGGCCATCACGCAGGTGCGGCGTGAGCTGGGTGCCGACGCGCTGATCCTATCTACCCGCCGCGTGCAGGATGGCGTGGAGGTTACGGCAGCGCTGGAAGGAGACGCCGCCCCGCCGCCAGCCTTGCCCGTGCCCGTCGCCCCGCCTACCCCGTCCCGCCTCGCCTGGCACGGCGTGCCTCCTGAGCTGCAAGCGCGGCTGGAGGCAGGTCCGCTGGAGGACATGCTGGAAGCTACCCTCCGCTTCGGCGCGTTGCCGCTTGGCCCCGGCGCCCCGCCGCTGCTGCTGACCGGTCCGCCCGGCGCTGGCAAGACCTTGACCACCGCCCGCCTGGCCACCCGCCTGACCCTGGCCGGCACCCCACCGCTGGTGGTCACTGCCGATGGCCGCCGTGCCGGCGCTGCCGAGCAGTTGGCGGCCTTCACCCGCGTGCTCGGCCTGCCCCTGCTGGTCGCGGACGAGCCTGTGGCCCTGTCCCGAGCCTTGGCCAGGCGGGAACGCGGCGCGCCGGCGCTGATCGACTCCGCCGGCCTCGATCCCTTTGATCCACATGAGCGGGAAGAACTGGCCGAGCTGGCCGGGGCCGCCGGTGCGACCCTGGTGCTGGTACTGCCGGCCGGCCTTGACCCAGCCGAGTCCGCGGATTTGGCCGGCGCATTTGCGGAGGCAGGCACGACGCTGCTGGTGCCGACCCGGCTGGACCTGGCCCGGCGGCTGGGCGGCATTCTGGCTGCTGCCGCAACCGGACACATGCTGACGGAAGCCGGGGTCGGCCCAGGCGCCGCTGACGGCCTGTGCGCCCTGACCCCTGCCGCTCTTGCGGAGCGGCTGATGGCCGCGCCGGGCTATCCCCAACACGTCCGGAAATCCGCATGACGATCCAGGCCGCCATCCGCCCTCCTGTAGCCACCCCGGCCCGCCCGCCGCCGCTGGGACGGACGGTCGCGGTCGCATCCGGCAAGGGCGGCGTCGGCAAGACCTGGTTCGCCACCACGCTGGCCCATGCCCTGGCCCGTCACGGCCGGCGGGTGCTGTTGTTTGACGCCGACCTGGGGCTGGCCAACATAGACATCCAATTGGGGCTGACCCCTCGGCATGACCTGGGAGCCGTCGCCGCTGGAACCGTGACGATGGCGCAGGCGGTCGAGCGGTTCGCGCCGGGCGGCTTCGACATACTGGCCGGCAGCAGCGGCTCCGGCGCGCTGTCCGCCCTGGACGTTCCAGGGGTCGAGCGGCTGCTGGCGGCATTGGCAACCATCGCTGCCGGCTATGACAACGTGCTGCTGGACCTCGGCGCCGGCTTGGACCGTGCGGTCCGGCGCATGTCGGCTTGGGCGGATACTCTCCTGGTGGTCACGACGGAGGAGCCGACGAGCCTGACCGATGCCTATGCTGCACTCAAGCTGCATGCCGCCGACCGGGTGGGCGGCGACGCACGGCTGGTCGTAAACCAAATCACCAGCCCTGCCGCCGGGGAGCGTACGGCGGCGACTCTGGCTCGGGCCTGCACCGCCTTCCTGGGCCGTGCGCCGACGCTGGCAGGGTATGTGCGCCGCGATCCCCATGTTGCCGACGCCATACGCCGGCAGGTGCCGCTGCTGATCCGCCACCCAAACTGCAGCGCCAGCCAGGACATGGAAGGAATCGCGGCCAGCCTGTTGGGCGCGTAGCATTTTGCAACATGGATTGGCCACGCCACAGGGTGTCAACCCATGCTTGCATCCCTATTTCAGCCACACGCGCCGGTCAGGCCGCGGCGCCGGAGGCTGCATGGTCCAAGTCCATCAACACCGAGACCTGCGGGTTGACCTGTTCCGCGGGATCGCCCTCTGGTGGATTTTCGTGGACCATATCCCGGCCAACTGGATTGCACAGTTCAGCCTGCGGAACTTCGCGCTGTGCGATGCGACCGAGATCTTCGTGTTGCTCGCGGGGTATGCCGCCGGGCTGGCTTATGGGCGCAGCATGGACAAGCACGGCTGGCTATTTGCCGGCGCAGACGTGATGAAGCGGGCGTGGACGCTGTATATCGCCCATATCTTCCTGTTCGTGGTTTTCAGCGCCCAGGTATCCTACTCCGCCAATGCGCTGGACCGGTCGGAGTATCTGGACGAAATCCATCTGGATGTGCTGGCGGAAGCGCCGTATCGCGCCATGCTGGAAGCATTGAAGCTGAGCTTCCAGCCGGCTTACCTCAACATACTGCCGATGTATGTGGCGTTGCTGACTTGGTTCGCGTTGCTGCTGCCGTTGCTGCGGCGGCCCCTGGTGCTGTTCCTGCTGTCTGCTGGCGTCTATGTCACGATGCGGGTGACGGGCATCAACTTCCCGTCCTGGACCGGCGGTGGCTGGTACTTTAACCCTATCGCCTGGCAGTTCCTGTTCATCATCGGCGCAATCCTGGCGTACGCGCCACCACGGCCGCGCGTGTCGCCGCGGGTGCTCGACAGCCTGGCAGTCGCCATCCTGGCTGTTGGATTGATACTGTTGTGGGCGGTGTGGCCTTATCCGGACGTCGAGGCTCGAGTGCTCGCCACCGCGGCGCGGGCCTTGATCTCGGTGGACAAGGAAGGCCTGCATCCCATGCGGCTGCTGTCCATCATGGCGCTGGCTTGGCTGGTATCGCGGACGGTGGCAAAGGATGCGGCTTGGCTGCAATCTGCCTGGGCACGGCCCTTCATCGTCTGCGGCCAGCATTCGCTGCCGGTGTTCTGCGTCGGCATCTTCCTGTCTTTCCTGGCGCGACTCGCGATGGAGGAGATGGATGGCTGGATGGTGATGGCCGTCGTCAACCTGCTTGGCACGATGGGGCTGTTCGGCATCGGAGCACTGGCTTCGTGGTATAAGTCAAAGGGCCGGGTGGTGCGGCCGGACTTGCCCGAGACCCACCGTGCTGGTAACGCACAGGTGACATGATGAGAACGTTGGTTCGACTAGCGCTTGCCATTGGCTCCCTGCTGCTGCCGCAGCCTGGGTGGGCAGCCATGCCAGCCAATCCCTGTCCTCTTGCCGACGAGGGAGTTGGTACGGCCGGGGACCTGGTGCATGTCAGCGAACAGTTGAAAGCGGCCAAGCATCTGGACGTGTTGGCCATTGGCTCGGCGACGATGTTCGGTCCGGAGGCCAGCCTGGCGCCGGGCACCCTCACCAGCCAGTCGTTCGGCACTCTCGTCAACCCGGTCGCCCCTGCCGTCGCAACGCTGAGCCAACCGGCGTCCGAGCGTGCGTTCCCATTGCAGATGGCTAAGCAGCTTCGCACCCTGGTACCCGGACTGAACGTTGATGTGACAGTGCGCGGCGGCCGCGGCATGCTGGCGTCCGAGATGCTGGAGTTATTGCGTAAGGAATTGGTTGCCAAGCATTATGACTTGGTAATTTGGCAAACCGGCACCGTTGAGGCTGTGCGGAACTTGCCGCCAGGGGAATTTGGCCAGACCCTGTCGGAAGGCGCCCAAGCGGTGCTGGATGCGGGCGCTGACCTGGTGCTGGTGGATCCGCAATATAGCCGATTCCTACAGACCAACTCCAACATCGAACCGTATTTCCAGGCGTTGCAGCAAGTGTCCGCCATGCCCGGCGTAATCCTATTCCGCCGCTTCGACTTGATGCGCGGCTGGGCTAACGAGGGCGGCATAGACCTGGAGCGCACAGGGCGGTCTGACCGAGAAATGGCTGTCGTTACCCTGCACGCCTGTTTGGGGCGGCACTTGGCACGGTTGGTGGCATCCTCGATACGGGGGTAGCTTAGTCGCCACAAACCGCCGGTAATGTAGGCATGTAAGCCATGTTGGGGAACCTACAGGCAGATATGGCTTTGCAATGTGATGGCACTGAGCATTGCCCCGGCGGAGACAACCATGCGGACCGAACATCAGACCGCCCTTGACGTGTGGCTGCGCGGGATTTTGACGCATGAATTCGGCGCGGCCGAAGGTGAGGCGTTGCCAGAGGAACTGCTGCGACTGTTGCCGCAGGACGAGGATAACGGCGCTTCCTAGGGGGGTTCGGCCGATTTGGGTTCCAATGGCAAGGTCGGACACGGTAGTCTTCCCGGATACAATTCGTGCAGGCCCATCATGACCCCGCCTCCCACCATGCTACGCCCAAATTCCCCGGCAGCCCGGGACGTTGCCCACGCGCTGCATCCGTATACTGATTTGGTGGCGCATCAGACGAACGGCCCCATGATCATCACCCGTGGCGAAGGCGTCCGCGTGTGGGACGACTCTGGGCGGGACTACATCGAGAGTGTCGCTGGGCTGTGGTGCGCAAGCCTTGGCTTCAGCAACGAACGGCTGGCCCGCGCCGCGTATGACCAGATGCGTGTCCTGCCGTTCTATCACGCCTTCACCGCCAAGTCGCATACGCCGCTGATTGACCTGAGCGAGATGCTGATCGCCAGGGCGCCGGTTCCGATGAGCAAGGTGTTCCTGGCCAACTCGGGGTCCGAGGCCAACGACTCCGCGGTAAAGATGATCTGGTATTATAACAACGCCCTAGGACGCCCGCATAAGAAGAAGATCATCGGCCGGATTAAGGGATATCATGGGGTTACAGTTGCCTCCGCGTCGCTGACCGGGCTTCCCTACAACCACCGCAGCTTCGACCTGCCATTACCGGGCTTCATCCATACGATGACGCCGCACTACTATCACCAAGGTCTGCCCGGCGAATCCGAGGACGCGTTCGCCACTCGCTGCGCAGAGGAACTGGACAAGCTAATCGTCGCCGAGGGACCGGACACGGTGGCGGCGATGTTCGCCGAGCCGATCATGGGTGCAGGCGGCGTGATCGTGCCGCCCCGCGGCTATTTCGAGAAGATACAAGCGGTGCTGCGCCGCCACGACGTGTTGCTGGTGGCGGACGAGGTCATCTGTGGTTTCTGCCGCACCGGCAACTATTGGGGCAGCCAGACAGTCGGTCTCGAGCCGGACATCCTGACCTGCGCCAAGGCGTTGTCAGCCGCATATTTGCCGATCTCCGCCGTCATGGTGACGGAGCGGGTGTTTCAGGCTTTGGCCCGGGAGAGTGCAGAGATCGGCACCTTCGGCCACGGCTACACCTACAGTGGCCATCCTGTACCGGCGGCAGTCGCGGTCGAGGCATTGAAGATTTATGATGAGATTAAGCTGGTGGACCATGTGCGGACAGTTGGACCGTATATGCAATCCGAGCTGCATCGCCGCTTTGCCGGGCACGAACTGGTTGGCGAGGTCCGTGGCGCCGGCCTAATTGCCGCCGTCGAATTGGTTGAAGACAAGGAGGCTCGCCGCAACTTCGATCCCAAGCGCAAGATTGTCGCTCGCTTGGCAAAGTTGTGCGAGGAGCATGGTGTGATCGCCCGCGGCCTGTCCGGCGACAGCCTGGCATTCAGCCCACCGCTGATTATCACGGAAGCGGAGGTCACCGAGATGCTGGACCGGGTCAACGCCGCGTTGGATGAACTGACGGTGCAGGTACGCCGGGAGGGGCTAGCTGCGGCGTAGGCGTCAGTGGCCGTTGTCAGGCTGGGTTCCCGGCGAAGGTCTGAAACGAGATGTCAATCCTGACCTCTGAAGCGCCGGGGGCGGTCACACAGATCACAAGCGTATCCAGAGATCGGACGGTGCCTTAGGCCGATGCAAAGCTAGTTTCGACCGGCACCTCGCGATCATCTGCATCAAGGCGGGTGTCAAAACGGACCAGAAGGTTGCGGAACGTCCGGCTAGGTCTGACAGAGCCGCCCATCATGACAACCGGCCAGAACCCGTCGAATTCACACGTTTGTTCTTGGCTGATAGGCCAAAGCAGGTCGCAGTTAGGTGCGGACCGCAGCTACCAGGCCCGGCAACAATTCCGTGCTCGCGAACAAAGATGCCGAGCCGGTTTGCGTCTATGTTGAATGTAACCGGCCTACTCCAAGGCCTCGTCGCAGGCGGGCGCTTCACCACGTTTATGGACTAGCTCACCCGGCTGATCGTATAGTCGGCCACATCCATCAGCGCCCGGCGGATGGGAGTGTCGGGAAAAACCACGAGGGCCGCCTTCGCGCCCGCAGCAAACCGCGCAGCACCATCCAGCGTCGTTTTGATCGCGCCGCTGCGGGTCATCAGGCGCATGGCCCGTTCCAAGTCGGAATCGCGCTGGTCGCTGGCCTCGATAGTGCGGACCCAGAACGCCCGCTCCTCCTCGTCAGCGGCCTGGTAGGCCGCCAGGACCGGCAGGGTGATCTTACCCTCCCGAAAATCGTCCCCCACGGTTTTGCCGAGCGTCACCTGGTCGGCCGCATAATCTAGCGCATCGTCCACGAGTTGGAAGGCGATGCCAAGGTTCATGCCGTAGTCGCGCAGGGCCTGCTCCTCCCCTGGCGGGCGGTCAGCGACTACGGCGCCGACCTGGCAGGCCGCGGCAAACAGGGCGGCGGTCTTGCCGCGTACCACATCGAGATATCGCTCCTCCGAGGTGGAAAGGTCGTTCTGCGTGACAAGCTGCAGGACCTCGCCCTCTGCAATAGTCGCGGCCGCGTGGGATAAGATGCCCAGCACCTTCAGCGACCCATCCTCGACCATAAGCTGGAAGCTGCGGGCGAACAGGAAGTCACCCACCAACACAGACGCCTTGTTGCCGAACACGGCATTGGCGCTGCTCAGGCCGCGGCGCAACAGGGACTCGTCCACCACGTCGTCATGCAGCAGGGTTGCGGTGTGGATGAACTCGACGCAGGCGGCCAAGTGGACGTGACGGGCGCCGTCGTAGCCGCACAACCGCGCAGCCGCGAGCGTCAGCAAGGGGCGAAGCCGCTTGCCGCCAGCGGCCACGATGTGGGCGGCCAACTGCGGGATCAATGCCACCGGACTATCCATCCGGGCGACGATGGTGCGGTTGCACGCCTGCAAGTCAGGCCCGACGAGCGTTACCAATACCTGCAAGGCGTCGGACACGACTTCATCGTCATGGCCAGCGCCGGGTATTGGGGGTGTGGTGGTGACAACGCCCAAACTGGACTCCCGACCTGTTCGCGCCGCACCCGGCATCTCCACCGGCGGCGTTCCGGCTCCTACAAGCCGACATGCACCATATCGGCGGCCTGGAAAATGGGTCAAGGCAAGCGCCGACGGCTCGCGCACTGCATTGGCCGACGCGGCGGCGTGTGCGACACCGGGATCATGCGCACCGTGCTGCTGTCCAACGACCCCGTCCGCCTTAGTTTCCTCGCGGCGCTGCTGCGGGATGCCGGGATCGAGACCGTGCTGCTGGACTCGCACGTAAGCTCCGTCGAGGGCAGCATCGGCGCCATCCCCCGGCGCTTGGCAGTGCTGCCCGAGGACGAGGCCCAGGCCCGGCGCATCCTGCAGGAGGCCGGCGAGCGGTAGTGGATACGACGGATGGCACCTTGCTGGGTGGGCGCGTGCCGTATCGCCAACCCGCACGTGGCCACCGCACGGGAATCGAGCCGGTATTCCTGGCTGCGGCGGTCCCTGCATGCCCTGGCGACCGTGTGTTGGAGGCTGGAATGGGCGCCGGCGCCGGGCTGCTGTGCCTGGCGGCGCGTGTGCCGGGCCTGCTGGGCACGGGGGTCGAGTTGGACCCCGATACCGCCGCGCTGGCACGGTGCAACTTGCGGGCTAACGGCTTGCTGGATTGGCCGGTGCTTGAGATGGATATACTGATGCTGCGGAAGCCGGGCGCGTTCACGCATGCCTTTGCCAATCCGCCCTGGCACGATCCAGGCGGTACCCCGTCTCCGGACCGGATGCGGCTGCTTGCTAAGCGGGATGTCGGCGCCGGCCTGGAGGGCTGGGCGTCCGCGCTGGCCGACGCGATACGGCCTGGTGGCACCGTGACGCTGGTGGTCCCCGGTGCCGCCGCCGCGCGTGCCTTGCGCGCATTGCATGACGTGGGATGCGGCGGACTTGTCCTGGCTCCCTTATGGCCAAAGTATGGGCGTGACGCACGACTAGCGATCGTGCGGGGCTGCCGGGGCAGTCGAACGCCGGACCGAGTTGCACCGGGCCTAGTGCTTCACCGCGATGATGGCAGATTTACGACCGACGCCGACGCAGTGCTACGGGACGGCAGCTCTTTGCGGCTTTAGGCTCTCATCCACGGGTCGCGTCACTGCTGCCCTGCGTTCGGACGGTCAGTCCTCGGTGTCCGGATGACGAAGGTGCCAAAGCCGCTCATGGGCGGCAACCAAGCTTTCGATGCTGCGGCGGCGATTGCTGTCCGGGTTGGGGGTCCGGCGGCTCAGCATCATCTCCAGCGTTCCGAGCAACTGCTCTGCAACCTCAAGGTCGGAGGTATCACAGGCATGGTGGAATGCAACGAGCACCTTGTCCGACAAGCGGCGGGTATGCCGGGGGATGCCATGGTTGGCTCCCTCGCGGACCGAGACATCGTCCTTATCACCCACGTCGCTCATTGTTTTACCAAAACTACTTTCCAAGGTTTGCCTCGATCCGCCTCGTGACCGACATAGACTAGACTGTGACGGCCTGTCGAGGACCATGCGTCGTAAAATTTTACATGTTGCGTGACGGCAAAGCGAGAAAATTTTGCTGCGCATGGAGACATGAGGGCGGTTGCGCCAGCGATTCCAAGGCGGATCGCCGCCGAGGTCTAAGCAGGCTTGCACGGGCTGCCGCACAGGTGGCCTGCAACCGTGGCAGCCCGCGAAAGCCTGCTTAGCATTTCATCTGTGTGCAAACCTCCAGAAGCTTGCTTAGGGCCGCACAGCCCATACCCTGTAGGCGCTAAATCTGGATCGCGGCCTGTAGCTGCTCGGTGGCGAAGACGTCGCCGACGAACGCCTCCTTCCAAGAGCCCTCGGTGCTGGCCCGGCTGTATTCGGTCGAGCGGTTTTCGAAAAAGTTGGCATGCTCGATCGCATTCAGCATGTCGTCCAACCAAGGCAGCGGATTCTCCTCAACGTCATACAACTCGTCCAAGCCCAACTGGATCAGGCGGTGGTCGGCGATGTAGGGGATATACTGCTTCACGTCGGCTGGGTTCATGCCCTCGATGAGTCCCTGCTCGAACGCAAGGTCGATGAAAGCGTCCTCGTGCATGACGATCGTGGCGCAAACGTCGGCGATCTCCCCCTTAAGATCCACGGTCCAAATTTCCGGATTTTCCTGCACGAAGGTACGAAACAGGCGGATGACCGACAGGCAGTGCAGCGTCTCGTCCCGCACCGACCAAGACACGATCTGGCCCATGCCCTTCATCTTGTTCCGTGGAAAATTCAGCAGGATGGCGAACGAGGCAAAGAGCCGCAGCCCCTCGGTGAAGGCGCCGAGGGCCGCCAAGATCTTGGCGATCTCATGCTTGCTGTCCACGCGAAAGGACTGCATGTAGTCATACTTGTCCATCATCTCCTTATACTTGAGGAACGCCGTGTATTTGATCTCCGGCTTCCCAATGGTGCCGAGGAGATGGCTGTAGGCGACGACGGTGGGCGGTGATCGAGGGTCCGCAACCGTCCCAGTGCCTCCTCCCCATGTACCCCGCTTTTCACAGGGCTGCATTCGTCGAAACATCATGGTTGTGAAGTGTCCGCTCATGCCTTACGTTGTAGCCAAGGCTGCAATCTCAGGCTTGGAGTAGATAACGATCCATGGACGACACCTCAACAAGCGTCGCAACCGTCGCTTCGCCGGCTTGGCGGTCCCGCCTGGATATGGCCAGCCTGCCCGAGTCGAACGCGACGATACCGGTGCCGCAAGGTGGGTCCTGGGTGCGGCGGCTGCTGGCGTTCGCCGGGCCGGGCTACATGATCTCGGTCGGCTACATGGACCCTGGCAACTGGGCGACCGACATCGCCGGCGGGTCCAAGTATGGCTACACGCTGCTGTCGGTCGTGCTGGTGTCCAGCATGCTGGCGGTGCTGCTGCAGGGACTGTCCGCCCGCCTCGGCATCGCCACGGGCCGCGACCTGGCGCAGGCATGCCGCGACAGCTATCCCAGGCCGGTGGGCATCGCGCTGTGGATCGCGTGCGAGCTGGCGATCATCGCCTGCGACCTTGCGGAGGTGATCGGCACCGCCATCGCGCTCAACCTGCTGTTCGGGATGCCGCTGGTGGTTGGGGCGCTGCTGACGGCGCTGGACGCCTTCCTGCTGCTGCTGCTGATGCAGCGCGGCTTCCGGTTCCTGGAGGCGTTCATCGGCGCGCTGCTGCTGGTGATCGCCGGGTGCTTCGCGGTGCAGATCGCGCTGGCGTCGCCGCCGGTCGCGGCGGTGCTGGGCGGCTTCATCCCAAGGACGGAGGTGCTGACCAATCCCGGCATGCTGTATTTGGCCATCGGCATCCTGGGAGCGACGGTGATGCCGCATAACCTGTATCTGCACAGCTCCATCGTGCAGACCCGCGCCTACCCGCGCACCGATGCCGGGCGGAAGCAGGCAATCCGCTGGGCGACGGTGGACAGCACGATAGCCCTGACCCTGGCGCTGTTCGTCAACGCCGCCATCCTGGTCGTGGCCGCGGCGGTGTTCCACACCAGCGGCCACCACGACGTGGCGGAGATCGGCGACGCACACGAGCTGCTGTCGCCGCTGCTGGGCGCCGGCATCGCCTCCACTCTGTTCGCGCTGGCGCTGCTGGCGTCCGGGCTGAACTCGACGGTCACGGCGACCTTGGCCGGACAGATCGTGATGGAGGGGTTCCTGCGTATGCGCCTGCCGCAATGGGTGCGGCGGCTGGTGACGCGCGCCATCGCCATCGTACCGGTCGTGGTGGTGACGGCGATCTATGGCGAGCGCGGGACGTCGGACCTGCTGGTGTTCAGCCAGGTCGCGCTGTCGCTGCAACTGCCATTTGCGGTGGTACCGCTGGTGATGTTCGTGACGGACCGGGGCAAGATGGGGCGGCTCGCCATCGGGCGGCCGATGGCGGCGCTGGCCTGGGCGGCGACGGCGCTGATCATCGCACTGAACCTCAAGCTGATCTACGACGCCGCGACCGGGGTCGGGTAGCATGGGGGTCGGGTAGCATGTCGGACCCGGAGCGGGACCCTCTGCCCGAGGCGCCCACCCAGGCGCACCGGTTCGAGAAGGCGCGGTCCGCCCAGGCGACCGCACTGCTGGAGGACTATGCCGAGCTGATCGCCGACCTGCTGGCGGCCGATGGCGAGGCGCGCCCGACCGACATCGCCCGCCGCCTGGGCGTGTCGCACGCGACGGCGATCAAGGCGATCGGCCGGTTGAAGCGCGAAGGGCTGGCAACCGCGCGTCCCTACCGTGGCGTGTTCCTGACCGAAGCCGGGCACGCTATGGCCCGGCGGAGCCACGCCCGGCACCGCCTGGTGGTGGACCTGCTGCTCGCCATCGGGGTGCCCGGCGAGGCAGCGGAACAGGATGCGGAGGGGATCGAGCACTACGTGTCTGAGGCGACGCTGGAGGCGTTCGGGCGGTTCCTGCGGCGGAAGGACGGGGGGTGATGGTTGTGGCGGCGGGGGGCTGGCGTCGGTAGGATGCGGACATGAACGCGCTTGTGAAGATTCCGATCCGCATGGCGTTGGACGAGTTCCTCGCCTGGAATCCGGGCGGGGACCAACTCTGGCAACTGGTAGATGGAGTCCCGCAAGTAATGGCACCGCCCAGCACCATTCACGGTGCGTTGCAAAGCGAAATTGCGCGGCTGATTGGCAACCACCTTCGGAGCCAGGGTGGACAGTGGCATGTCCTGACCACGCCCGGAGTCGTTCCGCATGTGCTGTCCAGCACCAATCTCCGTGTGCCTGACCTGGCAGTGACGTGCTCCCCGCCGGAGATCGGGCAATCCAGCATCACTGACCCGGTTCTGGTTATCGAGATCCTGTCGCCCAGCAACCAAGCCGAAATCCGGGCCAACCTTTGGGCCTACTTCACAATTCCTAGCGTGCAGGAGATCTTTGTTCTCCAGTCCGTGTCCATTGGTGCCGAACTGATGCGCCGTGGTTCCGATGGAACTTGGCCCAAGGAACCTGAATACATCAAGTCCGGCGATATCGTGCTGGACAGCATCGGAATGCGGCTTCCGTTGCTGGGCCTATACGATGGGACTCCGCTCTGGCGTCCTCCCACCGGCTGACGCCTGCCTAAGCCGCCGCCAGCCAGTCCATCGCCGCTTCCACTCCGCCGCGGCCGTGCGGAACTTCGGTCACGCGCAGGCTCATTTCGATCGCGCCAAGCGTGCCCAGCAGCATCGGCTCGTTCAGGTCGCCCAGGTGGCCGATGCGGAACACCTGGCCGTCCAGCTTGCCCAGGCCGCCGCCGAGCGACACGTTGTAGCGGTCCAGCGCGACCTTCCGCATGACGTTGGCGTTGTGCCCGTCCGGCATCAACACCGCCGTCACGCTGTCCGACAGCCGCGCTGGGTCCAGCCCGAACAGTTGCGGCCCGTTGTTGCCGGACCAGGCGCGCACGGCCCGGCGCGCAGCCTCCGCCAGGCGATGGTGCCGGGCGATCACCTGGTCCAGCCCTTCCAGCTCGATCAAGCGCAGGCTTTCCTGCAGGCCGTAGAACAGGCTGGTCGGGACGGTTCCGACGAAGCTGCGCTGCGGGCGCGTCATCATCACCGACCAGTCGAAGTAATGCCGCGACAGGTCCGCCGTCTTGTGCGCCTCCATCCCCTTGGCGGAGACGGCAGTGAAGCTGAAGCCGGTAGGCAGCATCAGCCCCTTCTGGCTGCCGCCGACCACGGCGTCTATGCCCCAGTCATCCATGCGGAACTCAAGCGACCCCAGGGACGAGATGGTGTCCACCAGCAGCAGCGCCGGGTGCCCGGCGGCATCCATGGCGGCGCGCACATCCGGCAACGGCGTGGAAAGGCCGGTTGCCGTCTCGTTGTGGACGGCCAGCACGGCCTTGATCTTGTGGGTGGTGTCCTGCTTCAGTGCGGCCTGCAGCGCCGTCATGTCCACGCCCCGGCGCCAGTCGGCGGACACGGTCTGGTGCTGCACGCCCAGCTTGTTCGCCATCACCGCCCAGCCCTCGCTGAACCAGCCGGATTCCAGCACCAGCACGATGTCGCCGCGGCTCAGCAGGTTCTGCAGCGTCGCTTCCCAGGCGCCGTGGCCGGAGGCGGTGTAAAGGAACACCTCTCCCTGTGTCCGCAGCACGCGCTTGAGGCCGGCGACGCCCTGGTCGAACACGGCGGTGAACTCGGGGTCGTTGAAATCTATGGTGGCGCGGTCCATGGCGCGCAGGACTGAATCGGGGATGTTGGTCGGGCCGGGGTTGGCGAAGAACTGGCGGCCGGTCTTGCGGGTCATACGATGGTCCTGTCGTTGGTGCGCCGGGCTGCCGGTGCCGAGTTGCAGTCGTATTGAAGGTAGTTGAGCCGCACAAGCTGAAGGGCAATGGTCTCTTGCAACCCGGGCACGAGCTGACCAGTATCCTGACTAGATTAAAGCAGAGAACGCCGTAATGCGAAGTTGGCAGGTTCAGGACGCGAAGGCCCGGTTCAGCGAGTTGCTCGCCCTTTGCCAAACTGAAGGTCCGCAGCTCGTGACAAAGCGCGGCGCTGAGGCTGCGATGCTGGTCCCCATCGCGGAATGGCGCCGCCTGCAGGGAGCAGGCCGGCCAACATTGAAGGAAATGCTGCTGGCAGATCATCCCAGGGGCGATTTCGACATCCCCGAACGTGGGCAGCTTCAAAGCCGGGAAGTCGCCGACCTGGACTGACCCGGTATGTATCTCTTGGACACGAACGTTGTTTCGGAACTCCGGCGAAAGCGTCCGCACGGCGCCGTGCTGGCCTGGGTGTCCAGCATGCGAGACGCCGACCTGCACCTGTCCGCGGTGACGATTGGCGAACTGCAGACCGGCGTCGAACGTACCCGGGACCGTGACGCATCAAAAGCCGCAGAGCTTGAGGCCTGGATTACGCAAATTGTGAGCAGCTACATAATCCTCCCCATGGACGCCCTAGCGTTCCGTGAGTGGGCGCGGCTGATGCATCGCCGGTCCAGCACTCTGGCGCAGGATGCGATGATCGCCGCTACCGCGGCCGTGCACGATTTGGTTGTGGCAACCCGGAACGTCCGAGACTTCACGCCGCTCGGGATTAGGACCGTCAACCCGTTCGAGGCTTAATTTCCTACTCCCACTCAATCGTCCCCGGCGGCTTGCTGGTGATGTCATAGGTCACCCGGTTGATCCCCCGCACCTCGTTGACGATCCGCGTCGCCACCCGCGCCAGGAACTCCATGCTGAACGGATAAACCCCCGCCGTCATGCCATCCACGCTGGTGACGGCGCGCAGCGCGCAGGCGTTGTCATACGTGCGCCCATCGCCCATCACCCCCACGGTGCGGACCGGCAGCAGCACCGCGAACGCCTGCCAGATCGCATCATACAGCCCGGCGGAGCGTATCTCCTCCAGGAACACCGCATCGGCCCGGCGCAGGATGTCCAGCCGCTCCCGCGTGATCGCGCCGGGGATGCGTATCGCCAGGCCCGGACCCGGGAACGGATGCCGGCCCACGATGTGCTCCGGTACGCCCAGTTCGCGGCCCAACGCGCGGACCTCGTCCTTGAACAGATCGCGCAGCGGCTCCACCAACTGCATCCGCATGTGTGCGGGCAGGCCGCCGACGTTGTGGTGGCTCTTGATGGTGACGCTGGGACCGCCGTGGGCGCTGACGCTTTCGATCACGTCGGGATACAGGGTGCCCTGCGCCAGGAAGTCCGCGCCGCCGACACGCGCCGCCTCCTCCTCGAATACCTCGATGAACACGCGGCCGATGGTTTTGCGCTTGGCCTCGGGGTCGGTGACGCCCTCCAACTGGCCCAGGAACAGATCCGCGGCGTCCCGGTGCACCAGCTTGATGTTGAAGCGGTCGCGGAAGGTGTGGACGACCTCCTCCGCCTCGCCCAGGCGCAGCAGGCCGCTGTCCACGAAGATGCAGGTGAGCTGGTCGCCGATGGCCTCATGGATCAGCGCCGCCGCGACCGAGCTGTCCACCCCGCCGGACAGCCCGCAGATGACCCGGCCCGAGCCGACCTGGGCGCGGATGCGCTCGACCTGGGCGCCGCGGAAGCCGGCCATGCTCCACCCGCCCTGCAGCCCGGCGACGCGATGGGTGAAGTTGGCCAGCAACTGCCGCCCGTGCGGGGTGTGCACGACCTCCGGGTGGAACATCGTGCCGTAGTAGCGCCGGGCATCGTCGGCGATCACGGCGAACGGCGCGCCCTCGCTGCTGGCGACGACGCGGAAGCCGGGGGGCAGCCGGGTCACGCGGTCGCCGTGGCTCATCCACACCTGCTCCCGCCCGCCGGGGGACCAGGCGCCGTGGAACAGCTCGCAGTCGTCGGTCACGTCCACGACGGCCGAGCCGAACTC
>CAXTDP010000019.1:0-21754 GCA_964242295.1 uncultured Acetobacteraceae bacterium
CGATCCCGATGGCGACGGTGTGCGAACCCTATATCCGGCGCCGCGCGGCGCGGCTGCAATGCCCGCGGCACCACCTTGCAACGCATCCCGCAACGCCTGGCTCGGCCCGCTTTCGATCTGGACGCGCACACGCGCCGGGCTGTCCGGCGAGACGCCGAGCCGGCGTGCCGCGGCACGGGTCAGGCCGATCAGCCGGGCTGGATTTTCCGGGCCGCGGTCGTTCACCCGCACCAGCGCCTGCAAGCCGGTTTCCAGGTTGGTCACCCGGGCGATAGCCGGCAATTGCAGCGTTGGGTGGGCCGCGGCCATGGCGGTCCCGTCATATGCCTCGCCATCGGTCGTCAGGCCCGTCCGGTCCGGCAGGACGGCGGCAATCCCTGTGGCATCGAGTTGGAAGTCCTCGGCCGGATAGCGCCACACCCCCCCGGCCTCATACGCCGTCCCGACGGTGTAGTGCGGCGCCGGCGCCTGCGCCGCCTTGCGCGGCCCGCATCCCGCCAGCAGCAACGGCGCCAGCAGCAGCAGGCGTGCGGCCGTCACACTGCGGCGTCGCCCAGCAGACCCACCGCAAGTGCGTAGAAGTCGGACGGGTTGTAGCGACGGATCGCGCCGAAGTTGGCATACACCATGTAGCCCTCCCCGGGCGCGATGCCGTCCGGAGTCACCAGCGCCCCCATCGGCTCGGGCCGGGTGAACGGCGTGCCGTCGTCGCGGGTGACGCCCGCCCGCATCCACTCACCCAGGCTGCGCCTGGTTTCCCGCCCGCCGAAGGTGCCCGGCGGCACCCGCACCGCTTGGCCCCAAGGCTCCCCGGGCCGCCAGCCGCTTTTCGCCAGGTAGTTGGCAATGGAGCCGAACACGTCTGCCTTGTTGTTCCAAATGTCCCGCCGCCCCTCGCCGTCGAAGTCCACCGCCAGCTTGAGGTAGGAGCTGGGCATGAACTGCGGCTGCCCCATCGCCCCGGCCCAGCCGCCGGTCATCTGCGCCGGAGTCACGTCGCCCGCATCCAGGATACGGAGCGCATTGATCAGCTCGCCGCGGAAATAAGCGGCCCGGCGGCCCTCGAAGGCGAGGGTCGAGAGCGACTCCACCAGGCGGTAGTTGCCCTTGTTGGCGCCGAATCCGCTCTCGATCCCCCAGATGCCCATGACCACGCCGGGGTCCACGCCGTAACGCTGCTGCACCCGGGCCAGCAGGTCTCGCTCCCGGGCATAATTGTCGCGCGCCGCCTGGATGCGGGTGCCGGGCAACACCCGGGCGCGGTATTCCGGCCAGGTCAGGGTGAACTCGGGCTGCTTGCGGTCCAGCTCGATCACCCGCGGGTTCGGCTGCACACCGGCGAAGGCCGATTGAAGCGTCGCTTCCCGGATGCCGGCCCGGCGCGCCTCCGCCTTCACGCCGGCGACGAACGCGGCGAAGGCGTCCTGCGCCCGGCCGGGCGACGTCGCGAGGAGCGCAGGCACGGACAACATCAGGCTGCGTCGGTTCAACATGCTTCTCATGTGCCACAGCGCAGTAATGACCGGCAATCCGCTTGAACGGTCATGGGGATGAGGAGCATTGTCAAAAAAAGTCATGGAGGAAGCGTAATGGGCGTCACTGCCGACCTTGCGGCCTTTACCGCCGCCATCCGGCTCGACCGGCTGCCGCCAGAGGTGGTGCAACGCGCCCGGCTGCTCGTGCTGGACCTCGTGGGCAACATCGTGCGGGCGCGGCATGATGCGGAAAGCACGCCGTCCCTGCTGTCTGCCGCCCGCGCCCTGGGCGTCGCGGCTGGCAGCAGCACCGTGTTCGGCGACTGCGCGCGATACACCCCGGTTGGCGCCGCCTTCCTGAACAGCGCCCTGGGCCACTCGCTAGACTTCGACGACACCCACGCCGCCGGGTCGCTGCACCCGGGCTGCCCGGTGATCCCCGCGGCCTTGGCCGCCGGCGAGATGACCGGGGCGAGCGGCGCGGACGTGCTGGCCGGCATCATCGCCGGCTACGAGGTGACGTGCCGGATCGCCCTCGCCCTGCCCGCAGCGGACCATTACGCCCGCGGCTTCCACCCGACCAGCACCTGCGGCGCGTTCGGGGCGGCGGCGGCGGCGGCGCGGGTGCTCGGGCTGGACGCGGACGGAGTGGCATCGGCCCTCGGCATCGCGCTCAGCCAGTCTGCCGGCAGCCTGCAGTTCCTGGCGAACGGCGCCTGGACCAAGCGGTTCCAGGTAGGCTGGGCTTGCATGGGCGGCCTGTCGGCGGCGGTGCTGGCACGGGAAGGCTTCAAGGGGGCGGCAGAGGGGATCGAGGGCACGCACGGCTTCCTGCGCGCCTATGCGCCGAACCCCAACCCGGCCCGGGCCACGCAGGACCTGGGTACCCAGTTCGAGCTGATGCAGACTGCCGTGAAGCCCTACCCGTCCTGCCGCTACGGCCATGCCGGCATAGACGCCGCCCTGGCGTTGCGAGCGGAGCATGGGATTGATCCGGCCTCTATCGAGAGCGTCGTCCTCGGACTCCCCGCGGCGGGCATGCGGCTGATCGGCGATCCGGCGGAGCAGAAGTCCAACCCGCAGGCGGTCGTGGATGGGCAGTTCAGCGGCCCCTTCGTCATCGCGACGGCATTGATGTCCGGCGGCATGGGCTGGGACAGCTATGCCCGCCTGCACGACCCGGCGTTGCGCGCCCTGATGCTCTGCATCCGCTGCGAGGGGGACGCAGAGGTGCAGTCGCATGCCCCGGCCAATATGGCGGGCCGGCTGACGGTGGTGGCCGCGGGACGGACGTTCAGCCGCCTGGTCGTGGTGCCGAAAGGGGAGCCGGGCAACTTCCTCACCGACGCCGAGCTGCGCAGCAAGTTCGCCGGGCTGAGCGCCCCGGTGCTGGGCGAGGAGCGGACTGAGCGACTGGCGGACGCAGTGCTGGGCCTGGACGGGGCGGCGGGGGTTGGCGCCGCTATGCGCCTGGCATCGCCACTAGGCGGCGCGCGGCTGGCAGGAGATTGACGAAGCCTTCTCCCTCTCCCTCCGGGAGAGGGTTAGGGTGAGGGAAAGGCCATCAGGGCTGAAGCTTATTATCCCAGGTCTGATGGCAGCCGGCCGCTGTTCTGGTGGCTTCCCTCACCCCGCCCCTCTCCCGGAAGGAGAGGGAGAAAAAGCGTCGCAACCGCTCTAGCTGAACCGCCCGGACTTCGAGAACTGGTTCGGCGGCGCGCGTCCGGCATGGCCGCGGGTGCCGAGCCATTGCGTCAGGTCGGTCTGCGTCCGCGTGCGTTCGCCAGACGGCCACGTCAGCCCGTCCGCCAGCCGGAACACCTTGGCGTCGGCCAACGTGCCGCCGGCATACTTCTGCAACTGCACTCCGGAGCCGCGGGACAGCTCCGGAACCGCTTCCAACGGAAACACCAGTAGCTTCCGGTTGGTCCCGATGACCGCGACGTGGTCGCCCACTGCCGGCACGCAGACCCGGAGCGACTCGCCCGGGCGCAGGTTCAGGACCTGCTTGCCCGTCCGCTTCTCCGCCATCAGATCTGCACCTGGCACGACCAGGCCGCGCCCGGCGTCGCTCGCCACCAGGTAACGCGAGCCCGGCTGCAGCACGAACAGCGCCGCCACGTCCTCGTCGTTGCCCATCTCCGCCAGCAGCCGGATCGCCTGGCCGTCGCCACGCCCACGTTGCAGGTCGCCGGCCCGGATAATGTGCGCCCGGCCGCCGGTGCCGATCAGGCACAACCGATCCGTCGTCTGGCACGGCACCATCAAACGAAGCTGGTCGCCTTCCTTGAACTTCAGCTCCGCCCCACCCTCCAAGTGGCCGCGGACTGCGCGTATCCAGCCCTTGGCCGACAGGATGGCGGTGACCGGCTCCCGCTCGATCAGCGAATCCTCATCCACCAGGACCGCAGCCGGCGGCACCCCGATCACCGTGCGCCGGTCGCCGAGCGGGCCGGACCCAAACCTTTCCCGAACCGATTGCAGCTCCGCCGTGATCGCCTTCCACTGCCGGCGCACGTCGCCCAGCAATACCTCCAGGCCGCCGGCCTCCCGCGTCAGCAACTTGTGCTCCTTGCGTATCTCCATCTCCTCCAGCCGGCGGAGCGAGCGCAGGCGCATATTCAGGATCGCCTCCGCCTGCAGGTCGGTCAGCGTGAAGCGGGTGATCAGCGCGGGCTTCGGATGGTCGTCCTCGCGGATGATGCGGATCACCTCGTCCAGGTTCAGGAACACCGCGAGGTAGCCGTCCAGCACTTCCAGCCGGCGTTGGATCGCCGCCAGGCGGTGGCGGGAGCGGCGGACCAGCACCTCCTGCCGATGGTCCAGCCACGCGCGCAGCACACCCTTCAAGCCCAGCACGACCGGCGTGTGATCGGCCGTCAGCACGTTCATGTTGAGGGAAAAGCGCCCCTCCAGCGCCGTCACCCGGAACAGCGTTTCCATCAGCACTTCCGGCTCGACGCCGCGGGACTTCGGCTCCAGCACCAGGCGGACGAGCTGCGTGCTTTCATCCCGCACGTCGGCCAGGAAGGGCAGCTTCTTGGCTTCCAGCAGCTCGGCGATCTGCTCGATCAGCCGGGTCTTCTGCACCTGGTAGGGGATCTCGGTGACGACGATCTGCCAGACACCGTGCTTGCCGCGCTCCACTTCCCACTTCGCGCGGGTGCGGAAGCCGCCGCGCCCGGTCTCGTAGGCCTGCAGGACGGCGGCCGGGTCCTCGATCAGGGTGCCACCGGTCGGGAAGTCCGGGCCGGGCATGTGCAGCAGCAAGTCCGCCGTGGTCGCATCGGGGTTGCCGATCAAGTGGATGGCGGCGGCGCAGACCTCCCCGGCATTGTGCGGCGGGATGCTGGTCGCCATCCCCACCGCGATCCCCGCCGACCCGTTGGCAAGCAGGTTCGGAAAGCCGCCGGGCAGGACGACGGGCTCGTGCTCCTCGCCGTCGTAGGTGGCGCGGAAGTCCACGGCGTCGTCGTCAATGCCGGCCAGCAGCGTTTGCGCCACCTCGGTCAGCCGCGCCTCGGTGTAGCGCATGGCCGCGGCGTTATCGCCGTCGATGTTGCCGAAGTTGCCCTGGCCCTCGATCAGCGGGTAACGCGCGGCGAAGTCCTGCGCCAGCCGCACCAGCGCCTCGTACACCGCGACGTCGCCGTGCGGGTGATACTTGCCGATCACGTCGCCGACCACCCGGGCGCACTTCTTGAAGCCGCTGGCCGGGTCGAGCTTGAGCTGGTGCATGGCGTAGATCAGCCGGCGATGCACCGGCTTCAGCCCGTCCCGCACGTCCGGCAGGCTGCGTGACATGATGGTGCTGAGGGCATAGGCGAGATACCGCTCGCTCAACGCCTCGCGCAGGTTGGTGTCTTGGATGGCGCCGGTGAGGTCGTCAGGCATGGAGTCCCCGCTTGCTCCGGAACATATAGCGAACGGCTAATCCGTCGCCAAGGCCAGCACCCGGTCATACAGCATATGCCGGGCCGGCGGCACGGGTCGGTGATAATGGCCAAAGGCGTCGCGCTCCAAGAAATGCCCAGTCAGCTTCAGGCCGTCCCGCCAGTCCTCCGGCCCCGCGCTGTTCGCCCCGGCCAGGAAGCCCGGCAGCCGCAGCAGCCGCGCCCGCCACTCCCCGGCGGCGTCGTCCGAAACCGCCCGTCCCGTCCGCGGCGACACCCACGCCAGCCCCGCCACCTCCCCCGTCACCGCGCAGGCCGACAGGTCCATGCCATAGCCGAGGTCGGCCAGCAGCGACGCCTCCCACCGCACGAACTCGGTCAGCGCGTCCTCACCGCGGGACAGCCCGGCAATCAACTGCACCAGGCCGGCGAACACCCGGGGATGCGGCTCCCGCTCCGGCAGCGCACCCTCGGCGACGGCGCAGGCCGCGGACAGGATCGCCAGGGTCAGCGGATCATCCATCGCCAGCGCGGCGCCGGGATGGACCAGCTCCGCCGTCAGGCTGCCAAGCTGCTCCTGCAGCCTCGCCACCCATCGCGCCTGCACCAGGTTGCCCGGCAGCCACAGCGATGCCTGGCTCCGCGAATTGCCGCCCCGAGCCAGCCCGCGGTGGCTGCCCTGCGCCTCCGTCAGCACCGTCACCACGGCGTTGCCCTCGTTCTGCGGCCGGGCGGCGAGCACCACCGCAGGCCCTTCCCATTCCACGGCTCAGCCGGGATCGTCGAGGCCGATGGCACGCAGCCGGGCGCCCTCCTCGTCCCAGCCCGCCCGCTCCTTGACGTTGAGGAACAGGTGGACCGGGCGGTCCAGCAACCCGCCCAGCTCCTTGCGGGCACGGGCGCCGATCTCCTTGATGCGGGCGCCGGCAGCGCCGATCAGGATCGCCTTGTGCCCGGCGCGCGCGACGTAGATCGTCGCCTCCACCCGCACGGACCCGTCGGGCTTTTCCTGCCAGTTCTCTGTCTCCACGGTGCAGCCGTAGGGGATTTCCTCTTGGATTTGCAGGAAAACCTGCTCCCGCACGATCTCCGCCGCCAGCAGCCGGTCCGGCAGGTCTGTCAGGTCGTCATCGGGATACAGATGCGGCCCGGCCGGCATCCCGGCCGCCAGCGCATCCAGCAGCCGGTCCAGCCCGTCGCCGTTGGCGGCACTGACCATGAACGTCTCTTCTGACGTCAGAACCGCGCTGAGTGCCGCAGTCAGCGGCAGCAGGGTATGCGGGGCGATCAGGTCTATCTTGTTCAGCACCAGCCAGGTGCGCCGCTTCCGCTCCGCCAATTGCCGCGCGATGCCCAGCACCGACTCGTTGGCCCCGGCCTTGGCGTCTACCAGCAGCAGCGTCAGGTCGGCATCGTCCGCGCCGGTCCAAGCCGCTTTCACCATCGCCCGGTCCAGCTTGCGGCGGGGACGGAAGATGCCCGGCGTATCCACCAGCAGGATTTGGCAGTCGCCCCGCATCAGGATGCCCAGCACGCGGAAGCGGGTCGTCTGCGCCTTCGGGCTGACGATGGACAGCTTGGCGCCGGTCAGGCGGTTCAGCAGCGTGCTCTTGCCGGCATTCGGGGCGCCGACGATGGCGGCAAAGCCGCAGCGCGGGCCGGCTAGGTCGCCGGCTTGAGGTTCGGTCATTTCAGCAGCTTCTCCAGCAGGTCGGCGGCGGCCAGACGCTCCGCCAGCCGCTTGCTGCCAGCCGTGCCCGTGCCGGTGTGGCCTTCGGCGGCCACCTCGATGACGAAGCTCGGCCCATGCGAAGGACCGGTGCGCGACACCAACTGGTATATGGGCAGCGGACGGCTCCGCGCCATCAGCCGCTCCTGCAATGCCGTCTTGGGGTCTTTGGGCGGCTTGCGCTGTGCCTCGATGGCGGGCAGCCAGGCGCGGCGGACGAAGCGCCGGGCCGGGTCAAGGCCGCCGTCCAGATACATCGCGCCGATCAGTGCCTCCGTCGCGTCCGCGAGCACATTGGTCAGGCTTGCCACCCCTGCCCGCGCCTCGTTCGGCGCAATGGACAGCGCCGCCGACAGCCCGGCCTCGACCGCGATCTCCCCCAATACGCTGCGGGATACCAGCATGGCATGGCGCGGACCCAGCTCGCCCTCCTGCTCCAACGGGAAGCGTTCGATCAGCCACTCCGCAATCAGCAGGCCCAGCACCCGGTCGCCGATGAACTCCAGCCGCTCGTTCGACCCGACCCCGCGCCGGTCGCCACGGCGCAGCGGGTTGGCACGGCCATGCGCGGCGGAGCGGTGGGTCAGCGCCTCCCGCAGCAGGTCGGGCTGAGCGAAGCTATGGCCCAGGATGGCCTCGGCGATGCCCGCGGCGTCAGGCCCCGCCAGACTGGTCACGAAAGACTGGTCACGAGAGACCGGTCACGAGATGCCGTGCAGCAGCCGGCCCCAACGTATCTCGAACGGCCACTCCCAAACCTGCCACCACGGCGCCTCCGCATTCACGGAGAAGAAGATGAATTCGGCCCGTCCCACTAGGTTTTCGATCGGCAGGTAGCCGACACCGCGCTCCGACGCCGAGAACCGGCTGTCGGCGGAGTTGTCGCGGTTGTCGCCCATGGCGAACACGTAACCGTCCGGCACCTTGAATTCCTCGGTGTTGTTCGCCCGGCCCTCATCGCCGCGCTTCAGCAGCTCATGGCTACGCCCATTCGGCAACATTTCGGTGTAAAGGGCGTCCATCTCCGAATGGTTGTATTCGTCCACGGCGGTGAATGTGCCGAGCTTAGTCCGCGGCACCTGCGTCCCGTTGATGTAAAGCTGACCCGCCCGCATCTGGATGCGGTCGCCGGGCAAGCCGACGATGCGCTTGATATAGTCAATCGAGGTATCGCTGGGCAGGCGGAACACCGCCACGTCCCCACGCTCGGGCGTATGGCCGAAGATGCGCCCACGGAACAAGTTGGGCGAGAACGGCAGCGAATAGCGGGAGTAACCGTAGCTGTATTTGGACACGAACAGGTAGTCGCCCACAAGCAAGGTCGGGATCATCGAGCCGGAGGGGATGTTGAACGGCTCGAATGCGATGGTCCGGATGCCGACGGCGATCAGCCCGGCATAGACGATCGTCTTCACGTTCTCGAGCAGGCCGCCCGATGCTTTCTTCGCCATGGAGAGGAGGTGATCCGTATGGAAGGTGGCCGCACAAAGCCGCTACGGGCCAGGCCTGTCAAGCAAGCGGCCTGCTCAGCGCAGGTGCAGGCTGGTGTCCGGCTCCGCCGAAATCACGACCTGGGCGAACGCATAGGGGTATTCGTCGGTGATCGTCACCGCCATGCGCGCCACCAGGCCGGGCGGCGTGATCGCTTGCAGCCGCAGCGCGGCGCCGCCGGTCAGCGTCATCGTCGGCTGCCCCGTCGGCAGGTTCACGACGCCCATGTCCGAATGGAACACGCCGTGGCTGAACCCGGTTCCGAGCGCCTTCGCACAGGCCTCCTTGGCCGCGAACCGCTTGGCATAGGTGCCGGCGTGCAGCGACTCTGTCCGACGTGCCGCCCGTGCCCGCTCGACCGGGGTGAAGACGCGCTTCAGGAAACGCTCGCCATGCCGCGCCATGACCTGTTCGACCCGGCGGATGTCGCACAGGTCGGACCCAAGGCCGATGATCACGCCCGAGTCATCCCTTCGCCCGTTCGACCTGGGTGACCCCGCCGGCGCCGCGCAGCCCGGCAATCACGTTCGACAAGTGCCGCAGGTCGCGCACCTCCACGTCCAGCACGACCTCGAAGAAGTCCTGCTGCCGGTTCGTCACCTGCAGGTTGGTCACGGTGCCGTCGTGCTTGGCTACGGCGTTGGTCAGGTTGGCCAGGGTGGCCGGCTGGTTGACGCCGATGGCGCTGATGCGTCCGGTGTGGCTGCCCCGCATCCTGTCCAGCGGCGCGTCCCATCCCACATCTATGAACCGTTCGGGCGTGGCGGCGAAGCTTTCCAGCGTCTGGCAATCCTTGACGTGTATGGTGACGCCCTTGCCGGTCGTGACGATGCCGACGATGCGGTCGCCGGGCACGGGATGGCAACAGCCGGCGTAGTGGACGGCCATCCCCGTCACCAGCCCGCTGATCGGCATGGACCCGTCCCGGCCCATCGGCCGGCCGGCACGCGGCGGCAGGCTGGGCATCATGCGCGGCGCGCGCGGCACCTGCCGCAGCTCGGGATACGCGGCATACACCACGTCCTTCGGCCCGACGTTGCCGGTGCCGACCGCCACATACAGGTCGTCGGTCGTTGCTGCCTTGAACGCTTTCAGCGCCGGTTCCAGGGTTTTTTCCGACCCGTCCACGCCTTCCTGCCGGAACGCCTTGGCCAGCGCGGCCCGCCCGGCATCGAGGTGGTTCTGCCGCTGCTGCTGCGCCACCCAGCGCCGGATGCGCGCCCGCGCCTTGCCGGTGACGACGAAGCGCTCCCATGACGGGGACGGCGTGCCGTCGCGTGCGGTCAGGATTTCCACCTGGTCGCCATTCTGCAGCTCGTGCCGCAGCGGCAGCAGGCGGCCATTGACCTTCGCGCCCACGCAGCGGTCACCGACCTGGCTGTGTACGGCATACGCGAAGTCTATGCTGGTGGCGCCGCGCGGCAGTTCGATCAACTGCCCCTTCGGGGTGAAGCAGAAGACCTGGTCCTGATACAGCTCGAGCTTCGTGTTCTCCAAGAAGTCGTCGGCCGCCTGGGAGTTCTCCAGGATCTCAAGCAGGTCCTGCACCCAGCGGAACTGCTGCAGCTCGCTGCTGGACGCATCCTGCTGTTTGTAAAGCCAATGCGCCGCCACGCCATTGTCGGCGACGTCGTGCATGTCGGCGGTGCGAATCTGCACCTCGATCTTCTGATTCCGTGGCTCCCGCAACGTCACACCGGTATGCAGGCTACGGTAGCCGTTGGATTTCGGCGTGCTGATGTAGTCCTTGAACCGGCCGGCGATCACCGGATACGCCGCGTGGATCGCGCCCAGCGCCATGTAGCAGGCGTCGCGGGTCGGCATCACCACCCGGAACGCCATGATGTCCGACAACTGCTCGAACGCCACGTTACGCCGCTGCATCTTCTCCCAGATCGAGTAGGGGGATTTCTCCCGACCCGTGACCTCCAGCGGCTCAGCCCCGCTTTCCGCGCAGACCCGGACCAGCTCGCCGCGTATGTCCTCGATCACGTCGGCGCCTTGGCCGCGCAGGAAGTTCAGCCGCGCCTGGATGGTGTCGAACGCCTCCGGCTCCAACTGGGCGAAGGATAAGGTCTGCAACTCGGTCTTGAGCGCATCCATGCCGATGCGTTCAGCGAGCGGCGCATAGATCTCCATCGTCTCGCGGGCGATGCGCTGGCGCCGCTCAGGCTTCAGCACGTAGTGCAGGGTACGCATGTTGTGCAGGCGGTCCGCAAGCTTCACCAGCAGGACCCGGATGTCCTTGCTCATGGCGAGCACGAGCTTACGGAAGTTTTCGGCCTGCTTGGTGCGGTCGGACTGCAGTTCCAGCCGGGTCAACTTGGTGACGCCGTCCACCAGGCCGCCGATGGCGGGACCGAAGCGCCGCTCCAGGTCCGGCAGCTTGACTGCCGTGTCCTCGATCACATCGTGCAGCAACGCCGTCGCGATGGTCGCGGTGTCCAGGCGGTAGTCCGCGAGGATATTGGCCACCGCAAGCGGATGCGTGATGTAAGGATCGCCGTTGTCGCGGGTCTGTTGCGCATGCGCTGCCGCCGCAAGCTCGTAGGCAGCTTCCAACAGGCCGGTATCGGCCTTGGCATCATAGGCACGGACCTTGGCCAGCAAGCCCTGCTGTGGGCTGGCAAGGCGCACGGACGCATCGCCCGCCGCCAGGCCATCCGGCGCCCGCGGAAGCGGGACGTTACCGGCGACGGCCACCCAACTCCGCCTCAATGGCTGCCTCGATGTCGTCCGGCATCTCCTCGACCGGGAGCGACGCGGCCTCCTCGTCGGCGGACACGTCCTGCAGGCCGAAGATGTTCTGGTCGGTCGGGATCAGGTCCAGCACCTCCTCGTCCGCCGGCTCCGGCTCAGGGGCGCGGGATAGCGACTTGATGAGGTCCTGCTCCAGGAGGGGCAGGTCCACCGTTTCCCCGGCAATCTCACGCAGGGCGACGACGGGGTTCTTGTCGTCGTCGCGGTCAACGGTCAGTTCCTCGCCACGGCTCAGGTTCCGGGCGCGCTGCGCCGCCAGCAACACCAGTTGGAAGCGGTTCGGAACCTTTTGGACGCAGTCTTCAACGGTCACGCGAGCCATGCGCCACGACCTCCAGCAAATTCAATTGATGCCTTTAATTAGTTGCGTCTGCGCTCCCGGGCAAGGGTAATACGCGAATGGCCTGGCCGCGCACGCCAGGCAGCAGTTCCGCAGCCGTCCGGGCCAGCCGCGGGTGGCGCCAGTCCGGCGCCACGTCGCATAATGGCGCCAGCACGAAGGCACGCCCGGCGGCACGCGGATGCGGCAGCAGCAGCGGGCCGTCCAGCACCAGCCCGTCCAGCCCGATCAGGTCCAGGTCCAGGGTGCGTGCGGCGTTCGGCACGGTCCGGACGCGGTCCGCCTCGGCCTCGATCCCGTGCAGCGCGGCCAGCAGCGCGTGCGGCTCGGCGGCACCGGACAGCACGGCGACTCCATTGACGAACGGCGGCTGTTCCGAGGCCGGCACCGCCGCGGATTCATACCAGGCCGACACCGACTCCAAATGCAAACCCGGCAGCGCCGCCAGCCGCCGCACGGCCCACTCGCAGCTTTGCAGTGCGGTCCGGCCGTCAGGACCCGGCAGGTTGGCGCCGATGGCCACCAGGATGCGTCGCCAGTTCATGCTTACTGTCCTATGATGCTGGGATGACGACGCCCACGATGATCGAGCAACCGCCGCATGACTGCCCGCTTTGCCCGCGGCTGGTCGAATACCGCCGGGCCAACCAGGCCGCCAACCCCGGGTGGTTCAACGCCCCGGTGCCAAGCTGGGGGCCGGCGGATGCGCCGTTCCTGGTCGTCGGCATGGCGCCCGGCGTGCGCGGCGCCAACCGCACGGGGCGTCCTTTCACCGGCGACCATGCCGGGATGCTGCTGTATGAAACGCTGATCCTGCATGGGCTGGCCACCGGCTGCTATGACGCACGGCCGGACGACGGCATGGAACTGGCCCGCACCCGCGTCATCAATGCCGTGCGCTGCGTGCCGCCCGCCAACTTGCCGCAGCCGTTGGAGGTCAGGACCTGCAACCAGTTCCTGCGGGCGGAGCTGACGAGCATGCCAAACCTGCGGGTAGTCCTGACGCTCGGCGTCCTTGCCCACGCGGCGGTTCTGCGGGCCTGCGGGCTGCCGGTCAGCCGGGTCAAATTCCAGCATGGCGGCTTCACCGCCCTGCCCGGCGGCTTGATCCTGGCCGACAGCTATCACGTGTCCCGCTACAATACGAACACCGGGCTGCTGACGACGCCGATGTTCCAGGCGGTGATCGCCGAGGTCGTCCGGCTGCTAGACGTTCCGGGCTAGTTCCCGGTCTATGGCGGCCTGGACGCTGCCGGCCTCCGGCAGGTCTCCGGAGGCGAAGGTGCCGGCAATTGTCCCGTTGCGGGCGATCAGCACCTTGGCAAAGTTCCAGCCAGGCTCCCAGCGGCGCTGCGCACGCACCCACTGGTAGAACGGCGCGGCCTGGTCACCGCGGACGTGGCTGATGCCGGCCATCGGGAAGTCCACGCCGAACGTGGCCTCGCAGAACGCCTTCACCTCGCCGTTGCTGCCGCTTTCCTGGCCGAAATCCTGGCTGGGCACGCCGATCAGGCTGAACCCGCGGGGCGACAGGGCACGCTGCGCCGCCTCAAGCTGCCGGAACTGCGGGGTGAAACCGCAAAACGAGGCGGTGTTGACCACCAGGAGCACCTTGCCGCGGAAGTCGGCTAGGCGAAGGGTGCCCTCGTCTATGGATGGGAACTCAAAGTCCCAGGCGGCCTTTGGCACAGGCCCTGCGGCGATGGTTGCGACAGCGGCTCCAGCCAGCGCGGCGCGTCGTGTGACAGGCATGGCAGGCCCCTTCATTCACTCAGTTGCACTTGGGCAGGAAAGCGCAACGGACAAGGCTCCTGGTCCCCTACCGTCGCGAACCGGCTGGGAGTGGAAGCACCAGCCGGCGTGCCGGGGAGCCTGCGAAGGCCGTGTCGGCAGGTGGGGTCGGCGCATTCCACCCGCGACCGGGCAGCCCGGCCTACCGGAACGGCGGCGCGTATTGCAGGCCGCCATCCTTCCAAAGCCGGTTCAGCCCGCGGTCCACGCCAAGCGGCTTCTGGTTGCGGTCCCAGATCTCGCCGTAGTTGCCAACCGCCTTGATGACCGACGCCGCCCAACCGTTGTCCACGCCGAGCTGCTTGCCGAAGTCGCCCTCCACGCCCAGCAGCCGCCGGACTTCCGGGTTCGTGCTGGACCGCATCTGCTCGACGTTCGCCTGGGTGATGCCAAGCTCCTCCGCTGCGACCAGTGCGAAGTGGGTCCAGCGCACCAGGTCGAACCAGCGCCCGTCGTTCTTGCGAACCAGCGGGCCGAGCGGCTCCTTGCTGATGGTTTCCGGCAGGATCACCAGGTCGGCGGCCCTGGGTCCCTGGGACGCCCTGATGCCCACCATATCCGTACGGTCGTTTGAGTAAACGTCGCAACGCCCGGACAGGAAGGCGCCCTGGATTTCTGCCGCAGCCTCGATGATGACGGGCTGGAACTTGATCTTGTTGGCGCGGAAGAAATCGTTGACGTTCTGCTCGCTGGTGGTGCCGGGCAGCATGCAGACGGTGGCGCCGTCCAGGTCCTTGGCTGCCGCCACGCCCAGGGATTTCTTCACCATGAAGCCCTGGCCGTCATACAAATTGATGGCGGCGAAGGTCAGCCCGACCGTCACGTCGCGGGTGTAGGTCCAGGTCGTCGCCCGGGCCAGCACGTCCACCTCCCCCGATTGCAGCGCCGTGAAGCGCTGCTGCGTCGTGGTGGCGACGAAGCGCAGCTTATCCGCCGATCCCAGCGCCGCCGCGGCGAATGCCCGGCAGTAATCGGCGTCCACCCCGCGCCAGATCCCCTGGCTATCGGGGATGCTCAGGCCGACGCCCGCCGTCGCCACGCCGCACACCAGCGTGCCGCGCTTGAGCACCACGCCCAGGGTGTCGGCCGGCACGCCCTGCGCCAACGCTGGCCCGGCCGCCGCCATCAAACCCGCCGCAACTGCCGCCCGGAGATGCCGCCCCATGTGTCGAGTTCCTGCCCTATTCAGCACTGCCTAACAGCCCGGGGTGTCCAGAGGTTGCGGAACGACCCCTTGCAATCGGCGGCGAACCGACCAATCTCCCAGATGCTATCCTGAAGCAGATTGAGGCATATAGTTCCGCTGGCGCAAAGCGCTTGGTGCGGAACGGGGCCTCCCACCCCTCCCAAGATTGGCTGCGCCGCGCACCATCGTGCCGGCGTTTCTCCCTGTACATTTGCGTCCAGGGAGTTTCACCCAGCCCAGCCGGCGGCACCGCTGCCCTGGGCACGCTAAAAGAACAGGTTTATATGTCACGACTTCAGAACGTTTCCCAGCAGACCGACACCCGGGCGCTCAACGCCCTGCTTGCCGCCAACAGCCGCAACCAGGACGATGCCCGGCGTGAGCCGCTGGCTCTACCCTTCACCAAGGCCGAGCTGCGCCAGATGATCTTGGAGATCATGGGCTAACCAGCACCGGCACACAGGCGGGGCCTGCGTAGGGTGGCGTCAGTGCTTTCCGCCACCTCGCGGCTGCACCCTCTGGCACAGGGTGCTGACGCTCTTTTGCCCACCACCGCTGAATGCTACAGAGCTAAACCGTGCAGGCCGGGTTCGCCGGCAGGAACGCATCCGCCGCCGGCACCGTGCCTAGCGGCGCCAGCAGGTCCCATGCGCCTCGGCTCTCACCAGGCGTCTTGACGCGATACAGCACGAGGTCGTGCAGCACCCGGCCATCTCCGCGCATCATGACCTCCTTGCCGAAGTAGCGCACCGGCAACGCCCGCATTGCCCGGCCCACCGCAACGGCGTCGCGCGTCCCCGCCTGCGCCATCGCGCGCAGGAAGTGCAGCGTCGCCGCATACACGTTGGCCTGGTTGCTGGTCGGCATCGCCCGCCGGTCCGCCATGAAGCGCTGGCCGAAGGCGCGGGTGCCCTCATCCGTGTCCCAGTAGAAGCTGCCGGGGAAGCGGAACCCCTGCGCCACGTCCAGCCCCAACGCTTGGATGTCGGTGATGTAAACCAGGAACCCGGCCAAGGTCTGCTTGCCGCCGGCCTGCAGGCCGAACTCGGCGGCCTGCTTGATCAGGTTCACCTGGTCGCCGCCGACCGCCGCCAAGCCGATCACGTCGGCGCCACTGGTCCGCGCCTGCACGATCTGCGCGGAGTAGTCGGTGTTGCCCAGCGAAAACTTGGTGCCTCCCAGCACACGGCCGCCAGCCGCCTCGACCACCCGCGTCGCCTCCGCCTGCAAGGCGGCGCCGAAGCTGAAGTCCACCGCGATGAAGTACCAGCTCTTGCCGCCGCCCTGCGTCACCACGCGGCCGGTGCCTTCGGCCATCGCGTGGGTGTCGTCGGCCCAATGGCTGCTGACGGGGGCGCACAGCTTGCTGGTGAACTCGGTGATCGCGGCGGCGGTGATCATCACCGTGCGCCCCTTCTCCTTTGCTACCTGCTGCACCGCTGCGGCCACCGGCGTGACCGGAAGATCGGTGATGGCGTCCACGCCGCCGTCATACCATTCGCGCGCCGTGCTGCCGGCCACATCCGGCTTGTTCAGGGTGTCCGCGCGCAGCACCTCGACCGGCAGGCCCAGGACGGCGCCGCCAAAGTCCTGCACCGCCATGCGCGCCGCTGCCACCGACCCGGCGCCCCCGCTGCTGGCATACGGCCCACCCTCGTCCGTCAGCACGCCGATCCGGACCGGGGCGCCCTGGGCCTGACCCCGCGCGCTGAACGCCAGCGTTGCCGCCCCGCCCAGGACGGCACGCCGTCCAAATCCTGTTGTGGCCATCTCTGCATATCCCCCTGTTTGCAGCCTGATGCACGCAGTCGAGAGCGGCATCAGCCATTGAGTGCGACGGGCACCCGCGTGAACCCGCGGAAGCGCGCCCGCATCCCGCGCACCGGCGCCCCATCCAAGGCATATCGCGGAAAACGCGCCAGGAAGCGCCCGACTGCCACCGCGCCCTCCAGCCGCGCCAGGCTCATGCCCACGCACTGGTGGATGCCGGCGGTGAATGCGAGATGCCGGTTCGGCGTGCGGCCGATGTCGAAGCGGTCGGGGTCCGGGAACGCCTTCGGGTCGCGGTTGGCAGCGCCGATGCACAGGGTGAGGCGCGTTCCAGCCGGATAGACCTGCCCGCCGACCTCGGACGGGGCCGTCATGGCGCGGTTGCCGAGCTGGTTGCTGCTTTCATAACGCAGCACTTCCTCGACGGCGGGGCGCAGCAACGCGGGGTCGGCCAGCAGCCGCGCCCGCTCCGCGGGATGGTCGTGCAGCAGGACAAGCGCGTTGCCGATCAGGTTCGTCGTCGTCTCGTGCCCGGCGTTCAGCAGGAAGATGCAGTTGTGCAGCAGCTCCGCCTGGGCCAGCCGGTCGCCTTCGGGGCCGTCCTGCATCAGCCGGGTCAGCACGTCCTCCCCGGGATCGCCGGGCCGGGCGCGCCGGTCGGCGGTCAGATGCTCCAGGTAGGCCAGGAACTCGGTGACCGCCTGGTTGCCGCGGGCGGCGGCGTCATGCGTCAGCACCGGCTCCAGCGCGCCCAGGATGGCCAGGGACCAGCCGCGCAGCGGGCCACGCTCCGCCGGCGGAACGCCCAGCAGGTTGCCGATGACCTCGATCGGGATGGCGGCGGCATAGTCCCCGATCAGGTCGGCGGCGCCCTCCATCCGGTCCAGCAGGGCGTCCACGGCCCGGATCAGCCCAGGCTCCATGCCGGCGATGGCGCGCGGGGTGAGCGCCCCGGCAATCAGCCGGCGGACCCGGCTGTGGCGCGGCGGGTCGTTGAACACCAGGCTGGTGGTATGGTGGTCATACAGCGGGGTATCGCCGAACTTGGGGCGGAACTCCTCTGCCTTGCCGCTGCTGAAGGTCGCGCTGTCGCGGTAGATGCGGGACAGGTCGGCGTGCCGGGTCAGGAACAGCGAGCCGTCGGGCATCCGGCGCACCGGGTCCTGCTCACGCAAGGCGCGGTAGGTCGGATAAGGGTCGTGCAGGAACCCCGGGGTCAGCCGGGCCAGGTCGAAGCCTGATATGTCCATCGTTCCTCCCCTGCCGATCCAGCATCTGCCTGGTCTGCGCGCTGGGCAAGGCTAGGGCCTGCATCCCCTGCTTGCAGCGGCGGCTGCGGCCCCCGATATGCGCCGCGCTCGCTTTGAAGGGGGTTCCGATGGTTGCTGCCACCTACGCTTCTGCCACCCTGCCCAATACCGCCGCTCGTCTGGCCCGCCTGCGTTGGCTGGCCCGGCTGATGGACGCGCAGTTCGGCCTGCCCGGCACCAAGTTCCGCTTCGGCGTGGATGCGCTGATCGGCCTGGCACCGGGCGTGGGCGACGTGCTGACCGGGCTGCTGTCCCTGTATGTCGTCTGGGAGGCCCGCAACCTCGGCGCACCGAAGGCGCTGCTGGCGCGCATGTTGGGCAACGTGGCCATCGAGGTCGCGGGTGGCGCAGTGCCCATCCTCGGCGACCTGTTCGACGCGGCGTTCAAGGCGAACCTCCGCAACGTGGCACTGTTGGAGGACTGGCTGGCCCGGGGGCGCTGACGCCCGCCGGCGCCGAGTTTGGCCAAGGCGCAGAAACCTCGGCACCTGCCTACGGATGGCGGGGGGTGCCGGCTTACCGCGTTATAATGCCTGCGCCGCCCCGACGCAGGCGGCGCAGGTGCCTTCGACCTCGACCGTCGAGTGGGCCGGGGTGAAGCCCTTGGCAGCGGCGGCGTGGCCCAGCGCGTCGGCGACGGCATGGTCGTCCACTTCGTCCACCGCACCGCACGTTCGGCAGATCAGGAATTGTGCGGCATGGCTATGCGCCGCCCCCTCGTCGCAGCCGACGAAGGCCTGCAGCCGCTCGACCCGGTGGATCAGCCCCTGCTGCTGCAGGAAGTCCAATGCGCGATACACCGTCGGCGGTGCAGCCGCACGGTGCGTCTCCTTCAGCTTATCCAGCAGCGCATAAGCCGTCACCGGCCCGGGCGATTGCAGCACCAGCGCCAGCACATGCCGGCGCAGGCCGGTGAAGCGGGCACCTGTCCTGACACAGGCGGAAGCGGCCTGCTCCAGGCGTCGTTCGATGTCGGCGCTGTCCTTCACGCTGCCCCCATTCCGTCATCCCGCAAGATGGGTTCTGCGCCCGGGAGGCTCAATGCCGGCCCGGCAGAAGCAGCGAAACCGGACAAAGGGGCGGAACAAGGGTGGGCTCAAAGGATGCTGACTAGCCTACGCCGTGGTGGCGCTGGTGACCGCAGTCAGGGCGCCGTTGCGGGCCGCGCAAACCACGCCGGCACCGTGTGCGGCCGGTCCTGCCGGGCCTTGCTGATCTCGTCCGCACGGTTCTGCCGATACAGGCTGCGGAAGGTCGCGTAAGGGTCCAGCGCCCCGCGCTTGATGCTGTCCACCTGGTCAATCAGCCGCGTCCGCGTGTCCACGACGCCAAACCCCAGCCGGCTCAGGTCCAGCGCCGTTTGCCCGCCGAACGACGTCCAGGTGAACGGGTCCAGCACCGTCTGCATGCCATAGCCCGTGGCGTCTCGCGGGTTGCTCGGCCCGATCACCGGCAGGAACAGGTAGGGTCCACCGTCCGCCACGCCCCACAGCGCCAACGTCTTGCCGAAATCGTTCTCGTGGTCCGGGTAGCCCAAGCCGGTGGCGACGTCGAACAGCCCGCCGACCCCGGCCGTGCTGTTGATGACGAACCGCATCATGCTGTCGCCGGCCTTGCGCGGCTTGGCTTGCAGCACGTCGTTGGCGAACTGCGCCGGCGTGCTCAGGTTGACCAGCAGGTTGTGCACGGAACGCCGGGCACGCTCGGGCACCGTGTCGCGGTAGGCGACTGCAACCGGGCGCAGCACATAGGTGTCCAGCTTGTCGGTGATCAGGTAGAAGAAGCGGTTGGTCGGCTCCAGCGGGTCGTTCACCTCGCGATATTCCGCCAGGGCGTCGGGGTCGCTGGCCGGCGGCTTGGTCGCGCAGGCGGCGCAGGACAGCACGAGCAGGGCAGTGAGGGGACGGAACAAGGGCGACACTCTGCATCCTTTGGCGGCTTCGTCCCAACAGTCCCATATCCCGTTATCGTTGCCCAGTTGCGTGGCAGCCACACTGCCGCACCTTGGTGTGGGTGGTGCGCCATCCCTGAAGCGTACTCTCCACATGGACCTGGACTCGGGCTGACAACCCGGCCCCGTCCCCTTATGCAAGCGGGATGCAGCCTGACAACACGCTTCCCGCTATGGTGGCCTTCATCAAGCGCCGCCTGGTCAAGACCGCCGAGATGGGCGGCCAGCGCTTCCCCGCCCTGGCCGAAACCGCCGAGCGGTTCAATGACACAAGCTGGTTTTGGACCGACGACAACGCCAAGGCAGCCGAGCTGCTGGCTGAGCCGGGCCTGTATAACGCCGATTCCACCTATGCCGACGCCGCCCTGGACTTCGTGCTGCGCATGTCCCAAGGCGCCGTCATCCAGCGCCGTTGCGGCCCGCCGGAGCTGCGGGTGCTGTCCACCGATCCCCGCGCCTTCCGGGTCGAAACGGCGTTCTTCATCCTGGAAGGCGACCTGTCCCAGGGCCTGGTGCGCCATGCCCTACGGTTCAACGACGGCCGCACTGCCACCGCGGCGCAGCACACCGGCAATACCGTGAGCGTCCGCCAGGGCCGGCGCGACCGGACGCTGGATGTCGAGACGGCCATCACCGACTTCGCCGTGGAGGCCAGCGCGGACCAGGTGGCAGTCTGGCACAGCAGCCGCGTCGCCTTCCCCGCCGTGCCATGGCTGCGCCAGGCCGCAAAACCGTTGGGGCGGCTGCGCTACACCTACACCGTCCACCAAGACCGCCCCGCCGTGGCGCTGCGGGTCGAGCTGCAGCTCGACCCTGGCGTTGCGCTGAATGGCTGCGTGCTGACGACGGCGGTGGACCAGCTCAGCATCACGCACGGGGTGGAGTATCGCGGCTTCGCCGTGCGGACCGGCGGCGTGGACCGTGCGGTGCACGGTATCGCCGACGACCGCACGACGCTGCACGAGGGGGCGGCGGACTACACCTCCATCGCCCAGGAGGGTGGGTCGCCGGGCTTCTCCTATGCGATCCACACGCTGCTGCGGGACGGCGCCCGGCTGGCGACGGTGCAGGCGCGCGGGCAGAAGGCGGGTCTGCTGCATTGGGTGCTGCACCGTTACCGCATGGGCGCCGTCCCGGCCGGCGGCTCCGTCGCAATCCAGGAAGAGCGGATGGTCACCGGCGGCGGCTACTACGACGCCCTGGCGCACTACGAATCGGTGCTGCGGGACGGCGCGGGCGGTGGCGGCTACGACCCCAGCATGACCTACGACATCGGCGCCGAGCTGAACGCCGTTGCCGCCCACATCTTGTTCGCCCGCCGGGGCCGCTACAGCCAACCGCCATCCGAGGACCGGCTGGCACGGATGCAAAGCTGGTATGACCGGCACGTCCAACGCTACTTCGACTTCATCCGGCCGGGCGAAGCCGATGACCTTACCCGCGTGTTCACCCGCGGCATCGCGTTCGTGGCGCTGTCGCTGGACTGCATGCTGCGCGCGACCGGGGAGGCGCGCTACCGCGCCCAACTCGACCTCGCCTGCAGCATCATCCTTCGCACGCAAAAGCGGCTGCCCTGCGGACGGGACGAGCATGACGGCACATTCGTGGACACCTGGGCCGGACGGGTGCCGTTCCTGGACAACCATGCCTCCTGCGTGCTGGCCCTGGCCCGCGCCGCCTGGCACGGCGACCCCGGCGGCACCCTGTCGCAGGCGGTGCGGGAGGGCATCCTGGGCATCAAGATCTACTCGGGGATCGTGGACCTGGGCGGCGGCCACACGATCGCTGCCGACAGCGTGGCGACGCTGAACATCATCAGCGACAGGCCCGGCGGATACGACCACGCCGATAGCGGGTTCTGGAACTTCAAGCTGGGCATGGTGCTGCGCGCCCTGCGCGCGGCGGCCCACGCCGCGGACGCCGGCAAGCTGGACCTGGACACCGCGGCCCGGCGCCGGCTGGCGACACGCCGCGACCTGTGCCTGGACCTGTTGGCGCAGTCCATGCGGTGGCACCGGGACGATGGGGCGGCGCTGCTGGAGGTGCTGACCTCCCAAA
>CAXTDP010000020.1:0-21643 GCA_964242295.1 uncultured Acetobacteraceae bacterium
AGGCGGTGCTCGACCAGAGCCACCGCTATCCAAGCCAGGCGCTGGCGGGCGCCGCATCGAGGCGTCCCGGCGAGGCCGAGCTGGAACGCCGGCCTCGGTTGACCAGGTTCGGGCGCCAGAGCTGAGCCGCTTCGCATGGTGACGACCGAGGGTATCGCGGCAGCCGAGGAACTGCTCGGCGTGAGCTACACGCCTGCGGAGCGCGCCCAGATGGTTGGCAACCTGGAGGGCCAGATCGCTTCTGCCCTTGCCCGCCGCCGCACACCACTTGGCAATGACGTGCCGATGGCGAGCCGCTTCGATCCGCGCTTGCCGACCACGCCGCTGCCCGGCGTCCAGGTGCCGATCCGCTATGGCGCCGTTGATGCGCCATGCCCGTCGGACGAGGAGGCGATCGCGTTTGCGCCGCTCACGCACCTGTCGGCTTGGATACGGGCCGGAGCGCTCAGCAGCCGGCGGCTGACCGAGATTTATCTATCGCGCATCGCCGCGTTCAACGGCCGCTTGCAGTGCTTTGCCGAGGTCGCGCCGGACCTTGCGCTGTCGCAAGCGGACGCCGCGGACGAGCTGCTGGCGTCGAACGTCTGGCGTGGCCCGCTGCACGGTGTGCCGTATGGGCTGAAGGACCTGTTCGACACGGCTGGCCTGGTCACCGGCTGGGGTGCCGAGCCATTCCGGGACCGGGTGCCGGGGCGTGACGCAGAGATCGTGACCCGGCTACGCGCGGCCGGTGCGGTCCTGCTCGGCAAGACGACGGTCGGGGCGCTGGCCTATGGCGACATCTGGTATGGTGGGCGCACCAGCAACCCGTGGAACCTCAACGAGGGATCGAGCGGGTCGAGCGCCGGCTCGGCGTCGGCGACCGCCGCTGGGCTGTGCGGCTTCTCGATCGGCACCGAGACGCTGGGCTCGATCACGTCGCCCAGCCAGCGCTGCGGCACGACGGGTCTGCGCCCGACCTTTGGCCGCGTGTCGCGGGCGGGCGGCATGGCGCTGTGCTGGTCGCTCGACAAGGTGGGGCCGATCTGCCGGGCCGCCGAGGACACCGCCATGGTGCTGCAGGCCTTGAATGGCTTCGACCCGGCGGATCGGTCGTCAATCGGCCAGCCCTTCAACTTCGACGCGGCGGCGCCGGTCGCGGGGATGCGCCTCGGCTACTTGCCGGCCGCATTCGGCAAGGGGGCGACGGCGGTGGACCATGCCGCACTGGCGGCAGCGCGCACGCTTGGCGTGGAGGTGGTCGAGGCGTCGCTGCCGGACCTTCCCTACGACGCGCTGATGAACGTGCTCTACGCCGAAGCGGCGGCCTCGTTCGAGGCGCTCACCCTGTCGGGCCAGGACGACATGCTGACCTGGCAGGAGCCGGGCGCCTGGCCCAATACGTTCCGCAAGGCGCGCTTCCTGTCCGCGGTTGACCACGTGCAGCTCGACCGGCTGCGCTATCAGGTGATGCTCGCGCTGGACCGCCTGTTCGGCGAGGTTGATGCGCTGATCGGTCCGTATTCGACGGGTCCGATGCTGATCGCGAGCAACTTCACCGGGCATCCTTGCCTGCATCTGCGGGCCGGCTTCCTGGAGCTGGGCACGCGCAGCCAGGCCTCGCTGGGCAGCGGCAAGCTGACGACGGGCGAGCCGGACGATGCCAGCCGGACGTTCCGCGTGCCGCAGGGCATCTCCTTGTGGGGGCGCCTGTTCGACGAAGGGCGGCTGCTCAACCTTGGTATCGCCCTGGAACGCAGGCTCGGAGTCGCTGCCGAGCGCCCGACTTTCGCCACCTAAGCCCCTGCCATCCCGTTGCGATAGGAGACCAGATCATGCTTCGCCGCGATTTCCTGACTTCCACAGCCGTCGTTACAGGGGCCGCAGTCACTGGCGCGGGCGTTCTCGGCATGCCGGCGCCGGCGCACGCCGCACCAACACGCGGCGGGACCTTGATCTGGGGCCACTCGGAGACCGCGCAGAACCTCGACATCCACCAGGCCGGCGCGGCGGCGAGCACGCGCGTGCTGCAGAACATCCATTGCAGCCTCGTCAAGCCGGCGCCGAACCTTGAGATCGTGCCGTCCCTGGCGGAGAAGTTCACCACGAGTCCGGACCTGCTGACCTACATGTTCTCGCTGCGGCAGGGGGTGAAGTTCCATAACGGCAAGACGATGGACTCGGGCGACGTCAAGTATTCCTTCGAGCGCTGCCGTGATCCGAAGACCGGTGCGGTGAACTTCGAGGTGTTCAGCGACGTCGCCAGCATCGAGACGCCGGACCCGGGCACGGTGGTTGTCACGATGAAGCGGGTCAACGCGCCGTTCCTGAGCCGCATCGCCGAGCTTGGCGCTGGCGCGATCCTGCCGGCGGGGTCCGGCGACATCCAGGGGCAGACGCCCACCGGCGCCGGGCCGTTCAAGTTCGTCCGCCGCGAGTTCGGCCACGAGACCGAGCTGGCCCGCTTCGACGATTACTTCGAGGGACCCGCGTATCTCGACCGGGTGATCGAACGCGAGGTTACCGAACCCACGGTTCGGCTGACCGGGCTGCAAACGGGCGAGCTGCACGTCATCAACGACATTCCGGCCGACCGGGTGGATGCGGTACGCAAGGATGGCAAGCTGCAGACGTTCGACTGGTTTCCGCTCAACTTCGACTTCGTCAACATGAACCACAAGTTCGAGCCTTTCGCCGACAGCCGTGTCCGTCTGGCGTTCGACCTGATGATCGACAAGGCCGAGTTGCTGCAAGGAGCGCTTTGGAACCTCGGCAAGCTGACGGCATCGCCGAGCTTTCCGACCTCAAGCTCGTATGACGCCGCGCTGAAGAACCGGCCGCAGGACCTGGACAAGGCGCGCGCGCTGCTGGCCGAGGCGGGTTACGGACCCGGCAAGCTCAACCTCACCTTCAAGGTCACGACCAACTACCCCTACCATGTGGATGCGTCGCAGATCATGGCCGAGTGGTTCCGCGCCGCCGGCGTCAACACGAAGATCGAGCAGCTCACTTGGGCCGACTGGCTCAGCCAGTGCTGGACCAACCGCGACTTCCAGATCACCATGATGAACTTCTTCGGGCTTTGGGAGCCGGACTTCCTTTATTACAGCCTGTGGAACTCGAAGGGCGCGTTCAACTACCGTGGCGTCAACGACCCGGAGATCGACCGCATGACGCAGCAGGCCCGCGAGACGGTGGACCTGGCTGCGCGGGCCGCGCTGTATAAGCAGGTGCAGCAGCGCGTCTTCGATCAGACCCACGATGTGATCCTCTGGTTCCGCAACGGCACGCTCGGGGCGCAAAAGAGGGTCGGGGGCCTCGACGCCCTGGTCCAGCCGAACGGCAGCGGCCTCAGCTTCCACAAGACCTGGCTGAGCGCGTGACCCTTCCGGGCGCCATTCGGCCCGAGGGACGATGAACTTCCTTCTGAGCCGGGTGCTCTCCATCGTCATCACGTTGGTCGTCATCTCGGTCGTGACGTTTACCGTCGTGAATATCCTGCCGGGCGATGTCGCGATGATGGTGCTCGGCACGCAGAGCAACCCGGCGGCGCTCGCAGGCTTGCGGCAGACGCTGGGCCTGAACGATCCATTGTGGCTGCAATACCTGCACTGGATGGGCGGGCTGCTCAGCCTGCATCTCGGCCAGTCGCTGATGTTCAAGGTCGCGATCGCGCCCCTGCTGCTGCAGAAGATGACCGCGAGCGCGCTGATCGTCGTGATGTCGATGACCATCGCGCTCGCCGGCGCCGTGCCGCTGGGCGTCTGGTCCGCCGTTTACCGCAACCGCTGGCAGGACACGGTCGCATCCACCGGTGCGCTGTTCGGGATCAGCCTGCCGGATTTCTTCTGGGGCATACTGCTGATCCTGCTGTTCGCGCGCTCGCTCGGCTGGCTTCCCTCAAGCGGCTTCGTTGACCCTGGCGCAGACCCGCTCGGGGCGCTGTCGCACGCGCTGCTGCCTTCGCTGGCACTTGGCCTCGGCTTGATGGCGCACCTGACGCGGGTGACGCGATCAACCATGACCGGCATCCTCAACCAGGAGTTCATCCGCGTGGCCCGCGCCAAGGGTCTTGGGGAGCACGCGGTGGTCTGGCGCTATGCGCTGTCCAATGCGATCGGCCCGGTCGTGACGGTGGCCGGGCTGCAGATCGGCTACCTGTTCGGCTCCATCATCGTCGTTGAAAGCCTGTTCAACTACACGGGGATGGGCTGGCTGACCTACCAGGCGCTGCTCAACCGCGACGTGCCGCTGATCGAGACGGCGGTCTTCGCGATTGCCACCGTCGTGCTGCTGATCAACTTCGCCGTTGACCTCATCTATCTCGCGGTCGATCCGCGGATACGCACGGGCTGAGCCGTTGCCGCGCTTGCTTTCGACCAAGGGCGCCATCGCCCTGGCCATCATCGTCATCGTCGTTGCCATCGCGGTCGCCGCACCATTCGTCGTGCCGGCCAGCCTGGCGACGCAGATGCACATGGCGCTGCGGCTGCGTTCGCCGAGTGCCGAACACTGGCTCGGCACCGATCAGCTCGGGCGCGACCTGTTCTACCGGGTGCTGCTCGGGGCGCGCACGTCGCTTTCGATTGCCGCGGCTTCGGTCGGGATCAGCGTGGCCTTCGGCCTGCCGCTCGGCATCGCCTCCGGCTACCTGGGTGGCTGGATCGACTTGATCCTCATGCGCCTGGTGGATGCGTTGCTGAGCTTCCCCGCGCTGCTGCTCGCGCTGACGATCAGCGCCATGCTCGGCCCGAGCGTGCCGAACACCATCATCGCCATCGGCGTGGCATTTACCCCGTTCCTCGCCAGGATCGTCCGCGGCGAGGCGCTGCGCGTGGCGCAGATGCCCTACGTGGAGGCGGCGCGATCCGGCGGCACCGGCGACCTGGCGATGATCGTGCGCCACGTGCTGCCGAACGTTCTGCCGCTCGTCATCGTCCAGGGAACGATCAGCCTGGCCTTCGCCATCCTCGCCGAGGCCGCGCTTTCGTTCCTCGGCCTCGGCACGCAGCCGCCGCAATCTTCTTGGGGATTGATGATCCAGGCGTCCCGCGACTATCTCGACGTGGCGCCCTGGACCGCGCTCGTGCCCGGCGTCGCGGTCGCGCTGACGGTGCTCGCGTTCAACATGTTCGGCGACGTGCTGCGCGACGTCCTCGACCCGAGGGCGCGATGACGATCCGCAGTGACAACCCAATCCTCGCCGTCTCGAACCTGCGCGTCGAGTTCGAGACCGGCGGCGGCCGGGTCGTTGCCGCCGCCGACGTCAGCTTCGAGGTGCGGCCCGGCGAGACGCTCTGCGTCGTGGGCGAGAGCGGCTCGGGCAAGTCGGTGACGTCGCTTGCCATCATGCGGCTTGTCGAGTTCGGCGGTGGCCGGATCGTTGGCGGCCGGATTGCCTTCTCCCGCGCCGATGGCCGCGTGACCGACCTCGCCACCGCCGACCCGGCCACCATGCGCGGAATCCGCGGCAACGAGATCGGCATGATCTTCCAGGAGCCGATGACGTCGCTCAACCCGGTCTTCACAATCGGCCGGCAATTGTTCGACGGCTTGCAGGTCCATCGCGGCCTGTCCGCCGCCGCGGCACGCACCCGGGCGCTCGAACTGATGGCGGAGGTGCGGATTCCAGAGCCGGAACGCCGGCTGCACCAGTATCCGCACGAGCTTTCGGGGGGCATGCGCCAGCGCGTCGTCATCGCCATGGCGATGGCCTGCCGCCCCCGCCTGTTGATTGCCGACGAACCGACGACCGCGCTCGACGTCACGATCCAAGCCGAGATCCTCGCGCTGATTGACCGGCTCAAGCGCGAGAACGGCATGGCGGTGCTGTTCATCACCCACGACATGGCGGTGGTGGCGCAGATGGCCGACCGGGTCGCCGTGATGCATCGCGGCGCCCTGATCGAGCAGGGTGAGGTTGGCCAGATCTTCGCGGCTCCGCGCGAACTCTATACCCGCACCTTGCTGGCCGCCGTGCCGCGCCTGGGCGAGATGCGCGACCAGCCAGGGCCGATGCCGATGCGCACCCTGGGCGGGACCGTCGCGGCTGCGCCGCGCACGTTTGAAGCTGGTCCGGCCACGCCGCACGCCTGTGCAACCGGTCCGGCCACGCCGCGGGCTTCGATTGACGGGCCGCCCACTCGATCCCCTGTCACCACGCGCCGGACATTGCTGGAGGTTGAGCATCTCGCGACGCGCTTCCCCGTCCGCAGCGGCGTGCTGCGGCGGCGGGTCGCCAACGTCCACGCCGTCGAGGACGTCAGCTTCACCGTCGCCAAGGGCGAGACGCTCTCGCTCGTCGGGGAGTCCGGCTGCGGCAAGTCGTCCTGCGGCCGTTCGATCCTGCGCCTGATCGAGGCCGACAGCGGCGAGATCCGGATGGATGGCTGCGACATCCGCAGGCTCGGGCGGCTTGAGCTCCGGCGTACGCGGCGCGACATGCAGATGATCTTCCAGGACCCGTTCGCCTCGCTCAACCCATACCGGCGGCTGGGCGACCAGGTGGCAGAGCCGCTGGCGAATTTCGGCATCGCGTCAGGCGGCGACGCGGCCGACCGGGTCGCCCACCTGTTCGACCGCGTGCAACTGCCGCGCGACTTCATCCGCCGCTTCCCGCACGAGCTCTCCGGCGGGCAGCGTCAGCGGGTTGCGATCGCGCGCGCCCTGGCGCCTGGCCCAAAGCTGCTGGTGGCTGACGAGTCGGTCTCGGCGCTCGACGTGTCAGTGCAGGCGCAGGTCCTGAACCTGCTCATGTCGATACAGGCCGAATTGGGCCTGTCATTCCTGTTCATCAGCCACGACATGGCGGTCGTCGAGCGTGTCTCGCACCAGGTGGCGGTGATGCATCTCGGCCGCATCGTCGAGATCGGGCCGCGCGCGGCGGTGTTCGAGGACCCGCGCCATCCCTATACGAAGTCGTTGCTCGCCGCGGTGCCGGTCGCGGACCCGGCGCAGCGCCGCAGGGCCGACGACCGCGTTTACCGGCCCTTGCCGTCCCCGATCCTGCCGATCGGCGCCAAGCCGCCACCGTCCATCTACGACGAGGTGTCGGCAGGCCACCTCGTCCTGCAGCCGGTTTGAAACATCCGCGGCCCGCACCTTGGGTCGAAGCGTTCCACGGCCGGTGAAGTTCATGCGGGCGTAGGCCCCCCGCAACCGGTTGTCCCCGCCATTGCCCAGGCCGCATACGGGCCGCTGGCTCTGCGGTGCTGAACATCATGGCGGTGGCCGCAGGGCCTCGCCGCGGTCCAGACGGCGCGGCAGGCACGCACGACAGAACAGGCCCGCAGGACGGGTCAGCCCGGCCTAGCGGGTCCTGGCCGAGATGGCAGGGTCCTTCCTGATCGAGTCCAGCCAGCGCATGATTTGCGGGTTCAAGGCGCCGCCGGATCGCCGGGGCGTTCGGCAAGCCAGCCGAGCAGGGCGGCGTGGAAGCGCCCGGGGGCCTGGATCTGCGGCGCGTGGCCCAGGTCGGGGAACTCGACCAGGCGCGCGCGCGGGATGCGGGCCGCCGCCGCCTTGCCCAGGGCCGGGTAGTCGCCCAGGCGTGCCTGGACCGCGGGGGGCGCGAGGTCCTTGCCGATCGCCGTGGTGTCCTTGTCGCCGATCACCAGCAGCACCGGCATCGCGAGCCGGTCCAGCTCGTGGACGACCGGCTGGGTGTAGATCATGTCGTAGAGCAGGGCCGAATCCCACGCCACGGCCTCGCGCCCGGGGCCGCGATACATCCCGGCCAGCATCTGCACCCAGGGCTCGTATTCCGGGTGCCACTGGCCCGCGTAGTAGGTCGAGCGTTCGTAGTCGCGGATGCGTCCGGCGGTGGTGCCCAGCTCGCGCCGATACCACTCGTCCACGCCCTGCCAGGGCACGCCCTCGGCCTGCCAGTCCTCAAGCCCGATCGGGTCCACCAGCGCGAGGCGCTCGACCTGGTCCGGATACATGAGGGCATAGCGGGCGGCGAGCATGCCTCCTGTGGAGTGCCCGACCAAGGTCACGGGGCCGTTGACGCCGAGCGACGCCAGGAGCGCGCGGGTGTTGGCTGCAAGCTGCTGGAAGCTGAACTGGTAGCGGGCGGGCTTGCTCGATTTGCAGAACCCGACCTGGTCGGGGGCGACCACGCGGTAGCCTGCCGCGGCCAGCGCCTCGATGGTCGCCTGCCAGGTGGCCGCGCAGAAGTTTTTGCCGTGCAGCAGGACCGCGACGCGCCCGTTGGGTGCCGCCACGGGTGCGATGTCCATGTAGGCCATCTCCAGCGCCTGACCCTGGGAGGCGAAGCGAAGGCGCTGGACCGGCCAAGGGTAGTCGAAGCCTTCAAGCTCGGGGCCGTAGACCAGGCCGGCATCGTCGGCCGGCGGCGCCGCGGCGGCTCGCGAGGGCGGAGCTGGCGCCAGCAGCACGGCTGCCAGCACCAGCAGGAAGGTAAAAGGGCGGGTCACAGGATATTCTGCACGGGTTGCGACGTCATGGTCAGCAGGTTGGCGACCTGGTGACGCCGGCGCAAGGTGGGAGCAGAAGGTGAGCCGTACCCGGCGCGTGCCATAGAGCCGTACGCCGTTGATCGTCAGCGCGCCTCCCACGATCAGCAGATGGAGGCCTGGGGATATCGGAGAACAAGAGTTTTCCGTCCCGCTGGTCCCTCCACCCCTAGATTATCAACCGCCGCGGCCCGGTGGCCCTTGTTGCCGCAAGGTCGCCGCCTCCTCGTCTGTGAACACGCGGGAGCGGGTCAGGAAGCGTACTCCCTCCGGCGCCTCCAGCGAGAAGCCAGAGCCGCGGCCCGGCACCACGTCTATGATGAGCTGGGTATGCTCCCAATACTCGAACTGCGCCGCCCCCATGTAGAAGGCCGCACCGTCAATCGTTCCAAGCCGCACGTCCTGAGCGCCGACCTTGAACTCCCCGGCCGGGTAGCACATCGGGGAGCTACCGTCGCAGCAGCCGCCGGATTGGTGGAACATGACGGGGCCGTGCAGCACCCGCAGCTTGGACATCACCGCCGCCGCCTCCGGGGTGAGCAGCACCCGTTCCACCATGCCGTGCCCCCGCATCAGGGGCGGCAGGATGCACCTGCCGCCCCGCGCCTGCCGCCCTAGAAGAAGCCCATCGCCTTCGGGCTATAGCTGACCAGCATGTTCTTGGTCTGCTGGTAGTGGTCGAGCATCATCTTGTGGTTCTCCCGCCCGATGCCGCTCGCCTTGTAGCCGCCGAAGGCCGCGTGGGCGGGATACAGGTGGTAGCAGTTGGTCCACACCCGCCCGGCCTGCACCGCCCGGCCGAACCGGTAGGCCCGGTTGCCGTCGCGCGACCACACCCCGGCGCCCAAGCCATACAGCGTGTCATTGGCGATAGACAGCGCTTCCTCGTCATCCTTGAACCGGGTCACCGACACGACGGGTCCGAAGATCTCCTCCTGGAAGACGCGCATGGAGTTGTTGCCCTCCAGCACCGTGGGCTGCACGTAGTAGCCGCCCTCCAGCTCCCCGCCGAGCTGCGCGCGCGCTCCGCCGATCAGCGTCTTGGCGCCTTCCTGCCGGCCGATGTCGAAATAGGACAGGATCTTCTCAAGCTGGTCGTTGGACGCCTGCGCGCCGACCATCGTGCTCATGTCCAGCGGGTTGCCCTGGACGATCTTGCCGACCCGCGCCACGGCCCGCTCCATGAAGCGGTCGTAGATGCTCTCGTGCACCAGCGCCCGGCTCGGGCAGGTGCAGACCTCGCCCTGGTTCAGGGCGAACATGGTGAAGCCCTCCAGGCACTTGTCGAGGAAGTCGTCGTCCTCGGCCATCACGTCCTTGAAGAAGATGTTCGGCGACTTGCCGCCCAGCTCCAGCGTCACCGGGATGATGTTCTCCGAGGCATACTGCATGATGAGGCGGCCGGTCGTGGTCTCCCCAGTGAAGGCGACCTTGGCGACGCGGTTGCTCTGCGCCAGCGGCTTGCCGGCTTCGACGCCGAAGCCCTGCACGACGTTGACGACGCCGGGCGGCAAGATGTCGGCGAGCATGTCCATCAGCACGGCCAGGCCCATCGGCGTCTGCTCGGCGGGCTTGATGACGACGCAGTTGCCGGCAGCCAGCGCGGGCGCCAGCTTCCAGGTCGCCATCAGGATCGGGAAGTTCCACGGGATGATTTGGGCGACCACGCCCAGCGGCTCGTGGAAGTGATAGGCGACCGTGTCGTGGTCTATTTCGCTGATCCCGCCTTCCTGCGCGCGGATTACCCCGGCGAAGTAGCGGAAATGGTCAATCACCAGCGGCAGGTCGGCCAGCGTCGTCTCGCGGATCGGTTTGCCGTTGTCTATCGCCTCGACCAGCGCCAGGGTGCTCAGTCGGCTCTCGATCCGGTCGGCGATCTTGTTCAGCACCTTGGAGCGTTCGGCTGGGGACGTGCGGCCCCAGGCTTCGCGGGCGGCATGGGCGGCGTCCAGCGCCAACTCCACGTCCTCGGCGGTCGAGCGGGCGATGGTGCAGATCACCTTGCCGTTGATCGGCGACACGTTGTCGAACTGCATCCCGCGCACTGTCGGCACCCACTTGCCGCCGATCCAGTTGTCGTAGTGCGGCCGGATCGCGATCTCTTTCGCAATGTCGGTCAGGACCTTGTCCACCATTGGCGTTCCCCCTTTTTGCCTGCGTTGTGCAGCTTGTGGCCGGATCGTTGTGCCCGATCGTCCAGTACAAATAGCATGACCGGATTGTGCGGCTCAATGCCTATCGGGGCCTATCAGGGGCCGTCCGACCCTGCCGTTCCATCGCCCACCTCGAAGTCCCCGGCCTGCGGCGGCGCCAGCGGGGTGAACCCGGTGCGGTCCGGCTTGAGGTCCAGCAGCGGCGTCCCGTCCAGGCAATCGAGGCCGCGGACCAGAACCGTCGCGCCCTCGATCCCGATGATCTGCACGATGGAGGTGCCGAGCGGGTTGGGCCGCACCGGGGAGCGGAGCGAGAAGGTGCCGTGCACCGTGCCGTCATTGGCCGGGCTTTGCAGCACCAGGTCGCGGCGGGACAGGTGCAGCCAGTAGATCACCTCGGCCCGTTCGTAGCGGTCCAGTCCCGCGAGCGCCGGCACCCACGGCTCGAACAGCTCCAGCCGGCACAGCGGGCCGTCCGGGCGGCCCTGGCGCGGCGCGTCCAAGCGCGAGGTCCAGGGCGTGCGGATGCGGCCGATGAACACCAGCCCGGCATCGGTGGCCTGCGGCGGCGCGACCGCGACCTCTGACGGGCGTATCTCGGACTCGCGGACCATCGGGCTTGGCTTCAGGCCCGCTGGCTTCGCCGCAGCAGGGCGGCCACGCCCAGCCCGGCCAGCAGCAGGGCCAGGCTCGTTGGCTCAGGCACGGCGGTGCCGTCGAACACGGTCAGGCTGGCGAGGTTGGACACGTATCGGCCTCCCGCGATGTCGCCGGGCACGACGATGCGGGCGAAGCCGGCGCTGCCGGCGAGCTGCCCGGCGGTGTCCGAGTAGGCGACCAGGATCGGGGCGTTGCCGAAGCTGGGGCTGAGTTCGCCGAGTGCGAAGTCCACCTGGTAGCCGTCGCTGCCGGTCGCCGTCACCAGCCGGCGCAGCACGTCGTTCTTGTTGGCCGGGTTGGTCACGATGCCGTCGCTGCTCAGCACGTCCCACAGCAGGGCGCCGGTGTAGGTATCCGTGACCGGGGTGGCGCCGGACAGGTAGGTGACGGTTTCGGTGTAGGGCTTCAGCGCCTCCAGGGACGCGAGGGTGAAGGTGGACGGCGTCGTGACTGCGCCTCCCACGGCGAACGTCGCAGTCGTGCCGCCGCCCGTGCCGGGCTGCGCGGGGCTGCTTGCGACCGTCAGGTTGGTCAGGTTGGACACGTAGCGTCCGCCGGCCACGTCGCCGGTTGCGACGATGCGGGCGAAGCCGTCCGGGCTGGGCAGGCTCCCCCCGGTATCGGAGGTGGCCACGAGGTCCTGCCGGTTGCCGAACTGGGGCGAGATTTCGCCCGCGGAGACCACCGCTTCATAGCCGTCCGCGCCCGTGGCGATGACATACTTGCGGAGGAGGTCGTTCTTGTTGGCCGGGTTCACCGTGACGCCGCCCGCGGATTGCAGCACGCCCCATAGCGTCGGCCCGGTGAAGGTATCCGACACCGTGCCGCTGCCCGCGCGGTAGGTGACGGCCTGCGTGGATTGCGGCAGCGCCGCCAGCGACGCGGCGTCATAGGTGCCCGGCGTCCCGACCGCGCCCGACACGGTGAAGGACGTGGGAACCGCCCAGGCCGGGGCGGCAAGCGTGCAGGAGGCGGCAAGGGCCGCGACCCTCCAAGCCCATGTAAGCATCATCCGCCTCCCACCCTTATTATGCCAAATCGTGCCGAGGTAGTATTTCATCGAATACAGCGTGAAGGGAAGGCGGTTGGCGGCCCTGGGATTGATCCGCTTTGAGACCGGGCCGCCTTACGACTGGACCGCCTTACGACTGGGCGGCGCTGGAAAGCGTCTGCGTCAGCTCACGCCGGGCGCCGCCTGATCGTCAGCAGCCCTGCCATCGCCAGCCCGAGCACGGCTACGCTCGCCGGTTCCGGCACGGGGGCAGGCGGGCCGAAGCCGTTGGCGGCCAGCACCGCTTGTGCGGCGGGGGACAGCAGGTAGTCCTCCAGCGCCGCCGCGCCGGGCTGGGCGCCGGTGATGATCGTCTCTCCATACTGGGCCGACACCGCCAAGTTGGCCGGCAGGTCAATCTCCTGCAGGCTGGGATCCAGCGCCACGGCGGCGATGGCGGACGTGTAGTAGTTCAGGAACACGTCAGTCGTGTTGGTGGTGTCCAGGAAGTAAACCAGCGCATTCTGCCCGGCCGGCACTGGGGGCGAGGTCGGCCCGGCGGTCAGGCGCTGCGCCTTGGCGTCCAGCGTCGCCTTTGCGCCCGGCGACAGGGCGTCGGCGTTGGCGAACACCTGCTCCTCGTAGTCACCCTGCGGGTCGAGAATGGGAGTGGACGTACCCACCCGCACCGAGGGGTTCAGGAGGGTGGCCAGCAAGTTGGCGGAGGTGACGCCCTCGTTGGCGCGGACGACCGCGACGATGCGGTTGCTGGCGAAGTTGACCACCGGCCCGGCCAGGCCCTCGGCCTGCAGGGCGGCCGGGTTGCCGACGTCGGCGGACGCGAACACGTCCGGCCGCGCCCCGGCCTCGATCTGCATGCGCAGGGTGCCGGAGGACAGGAAGTTGGTGGTGACTGGCGTGCCCGTGGCCGCGGTGAAATCGTTGGCCACCGTGGTGAGGGCGGCGTTCAGGCTGCCGGCCGCATACAGCGTCAGCGGGGCAGCGTGTGCCGCCTGGGTCGCCAGCAGGACGGTGAGGGCCGCTGAAGCGCGGAGGGCAGCCCGCATGCTGCGGTGGCCGGGAACGGTGGCTGTTGTCATCTTGACCTCAAAATTGCGGGGATGGGCTATATCCTATCGTGCATAGCGGGGTCAGGCTGGCCAGGCGAAACGCAAAGCCGTTATCGCCCTGGCGCCACGGGCAACAGGCCGCCCTGCGCCAGGATGCCTTGTCCACGGTCGGACAGCATGAAAAGCGCCAGCCGGGCTGCCTCTGACCGGTTGGGCAACACGGCCAGGCCATAGACTGGGCCGACCTCCAGCGCATCCGGCACCGGCAGGGACACCAGGCCCGGCACTTCCTGGGCAGTGGCCGCGGTGCCGCTGCAATAATAGAGCAGCGCGTCGGCGTGATCGCCGAGGAAGATCGTCGCGGCTGGGCTGTGCCCAGGCTGCGGCGCCATGGAGCCGGGGCCGCCGAGCAACAGCAGCGCCTTGGCGGTGAGCGCCGCCTCCGCGCCGGGGTGGATGGCGTCTGCCCGCTTGAACACGGCACGGGCGTCCAACCCAGTCCTGCCCACCCCGGGCGCGGCGCTGCCGTTCCAGCGACCGCAAGCAGCGTATCCGCTGGCTACAGGCGGTCCGGCAGCTATCCGAAGGTGAAGGTGAACGCCTCGAAGCCGGCCTTGGGCACCGAGACCGTCATCGCGTGCGGCCCGTAATCGGTGCTGTCGAACAGGGTGTAGAGCCGGCTTTCGTGCACCGTCACGGGGCTTTGCGGCTTGCCGTCAACGACGACGCCCAGCGTCACCGGGCGCTCGCTGCTCGCCACCATGAATACCTTGCCGGAGTCGAATGCGAGCTGGACCGCTCCCCCGTCCCGCGCCAGCGTCGCGTTCTCCGGCGCCATGCTCCATGTGCCGACCAGGGCGAAGTGGTTCGACGGCAGTGGACTTGGCGCCGTGTAGGCCGTTTCCCCCTCGCGTGGACGCTCAGGACTGGCAAGCATCTCCACCCGGGCCGTCCCGAAGTACATCTCGGGCGAGCCGATGCGGGACAGGTCGGCGCCGTTGTCGCGCGGCACCGCCGGCCCTGCCGCCAGGAGGGCGCGTATGGCATTCTCGGTTTCGTCGTAGCGGCCCTCGCCGAAATGCTTCAGCACCACCCGTCCGTTGCGGTCAACCAGGTATTCGGCTGGCCAGTATTGGTTGGAGTAGGCCCGCCAGGTTTCCATGGCATTGTCCTGCGCCACCGGGTAACGGATGCCGAAGCGGCTGGTCGCCGTCTTCACGTTGGCGGTCACGCGCTCGAAGCCGAACTCCGGCGTGTGGACGCCCACCACCACCAGGCCGCGGTCCCTATAGGTGTCATACCAGCGCGTGACGTAGGGCAGCGTGCGCAGGCAGTTGATGCAGGAGTAGGTCCAGAAGTCGATCAGCACCACCTTGCCGCGCAACCCGGCCATGGTCAGCGGCAGCGAGTTCAGCCAGGTGGAGATGCCGGTGAACTCGGGCGCCTGGCCATAGTCGCCGAGCTTGCCGTCTTCCTCCGCCCGGGACGCACCTGGCCAAGCTGCCGCGCCTGCGGCCGCGGTCAGCAGGGCGGCACGGCGTGTGATGGCGCGCATTGTCATAGTCCTACGTTCGCGTTGGGGTAGAAGTCGGACAGCCAAACCGTGACGACGGTGTCGTATTGGTAATAGAGGCCAACCGCGATCAGGATCACCAGCACGCCGAACCCTTGCTGCAAGCGGTGTGCGTAGCGGGCGAAGCTGCGAACGCGCGTCGTGACATACTGGCCGCCATAGGCGATGCCGAGCATGGGAACACCGGAGCCGACCGCGTAGGCCAGCAGCAGCAGTCCCGACCAGCCAAGGTCGTTCGATGTCGCAACCACCGTCAGGATCGAGCCAAGCACAGGACCCGCGCACGGCGTCCAGACCACGCCGAGGGTCATGCCCAGCAGGAAACCGCCGGCATTGCCGGAGCCGGCATCGGCGCCGACGGCGTGCGCGCGGTTCACCACGCCGTGCATCCGCATCGTCAGCAGGCGGAACGGATGCGGGAAGATCATCAGCGCGCCGAACACGAGCAGGAACGCGATGGCGACCTCCCGCAGCACGTCCTCCGAAGCGCCGAGGCTCTCGGCGAAGGCGCCGAACACCAGCGCCACGGCCGAGAAGGCCAGCACGAACCCCAGCGTGATGAACGCCGGCCGCGCGCGGCTGCTCTGGCCGACCGAGGCGCCGAGCAGGATGGGAAGCATCGGCAGGATGCACGGGGCGGCCACGGTCAGCACGCCGGCCGCGAACGCAAGGAGCAGCGCGGTCATCTCCGCCTCCTGATCGCGCCGCCCGGGTCAGTCGCCCGAGGCGAGCTTGCCGACCGTCGCCGGCGCCCCGCGCCAGTTCTCCGGGAACAGCGCTTCCAGCGCCTGCACCTTCGGCAGGTCGTTGCGTGCGATGTAGGGGTTGCCCGGGTGAAGCTGCAGATAGTCCTGGTGGTAGCTCTCGGCGGGATAGAACGGGGCTGCCGGGTCAATGCGCGTGGCGATCGGGGCGCTGAACGCATGGGCGGCGTCAAGTTGCGCCACGTAGGCCCGTGCCACCCGTTCCTCGTCCGGACTGCCCACGAACAACTCGGACCGATACTGCGTGCCCCAGTCCGGCCCCTGGTGGTCCACCTGCGTGGGGTCGAGCGCCACGGTGAAGAAGATCTGCAGCAGCTTGCCGTAGCTGACCTCCGCCGGGTCGTAGGTGACGCGAACCGCCTCCGCATGACCGGTGCGGCCGCTGCTCACCTGCTCGTAGCTGGGGTCGGCGACTTGCCCGCCGGTGTAGCCCGAGACGGCCTGCCTTACCCCGGCAACGTGCTGGAACACCGCCTGCACGCCCCAGAAGCAGCCGCCGGCAAACACCGCCGTCTGCAGGCCGGGGCTGCCCGGCACCGCGTCGGCCAAGGGCACCGGGAGGACACGCGCCGCACCTTGCGCCCGCGTCGGCGATTCGAACGGCGCCAACAGGAAGGCGGCGGCGGAGGCGACGATGCCGACACCGATGGCAAGCTTGGAATGGAGGGACATGCGAGTGCTTTCGCTCAAACGGCTTCGGGATGGAACGACAGGACCGCGCCGTTCATGCAGTAGCGCAGTCCCGTGGGCTTCGGCCCGTCGGGAAATACGTGGCCGAGGTGCCCGCCGCAATTGCTGCATGCCACTTCGGTGCGGGTCATGAGGAAGCTCCGGTCCTCCGACGTGACGACGGCACCGGGCAGCGGCTGCCAGAAGCTGGGCCACCCCGTATGGCTGTCGAACTTGACCTTCGAGCTGAACGCCGGATGGCCGCAGCCGATGCAGTCGTAACGGCCGGGCCGGACCTCGTGGTCGAGAGGGCTGGACCCGGGCGCCTCCGTGCCCTGGTGCCGCAGGATGGAGTATTGCTGCGCGGTCAACGCGCGCCGCCACTCGTTGTCACCGCGCACGAAGGGGAACGCCCCTGCGGTGGCGGCGTGCGGCTTGCGCCCGGTGGCAAGCCATGCCGCCACGCCCAGGGTTGCGGCTCCCGCCAGCAGCTTCCTTCGTTCCATTTTCTTGAAATCCCCCTGCGGCCCGGGAAGGCGTGGGCCATCACCATGTTCGGGTCGGCACGGAGGATGGTTACAGCGGTCCGCTCATGCCATCCCAGTCAGGCCGTCTTGATCCAGACGGCCTTCACGTTGAGGTATTCCTCCACGTGCTGCTTGCCGCTTTCCCGCCCGTAGCCGCTCATCTTGTAGCCGCCGAACGGCACGGCCGGGTCCATCGCCTGGTAGCAGTTGATCCACACCGACCCGGCGCGGATGCCGCGCGCCAGAGTATGCGCCTTGCTTAGGTCCCGCGTCCACACGCCGCTGCCCAGGCCGAAGCTGGTGCGGTTCGCGCGTTCGATCACCTCGTCCACGGTGGTGAACGGGATGGCGGAAATGACGGGGCCGAAGATTTCCTCCTGGGCGATCCGCATCTCGTCGCGCACGCCTGCGAACACGGTGGGCGGCACGAAGTAGCCGCGCGCCATGTCGCCCTCCATCAGCTGCTCCCCGCCGGACAGGGGCTGCGCGCCCTCCTGCCGGCCAATGGCGAGGTAGCCGGTCACGCGGTCAAGCTGCTCGGACGACACCAGCGGGCCGACCTGGGTGGCCGGGTCGCTGCTGTTGCCGACCCGCAGCGTCCGGCTGAACTCGGCGACGCGGGCGGTGAACTCGTCGTAGATCTTCTGTTCCACGAACAGCCGCGTGCCGGCGCTGCAGATCTGGCCGGAGTTGGCGAACACCGCCATGCCGGCGCCGGGCACAGCCGCGTCCAGGTCGGCGTCAGCGAACACCACGTCCGGCGACTTGCCGCCCAGCTCCAGCGACACGCGCTTCAGGTTGCCGGCCGACGCCTGGATGATCTTCTGGCCGGTGACGTGCGACCCGGTGAAGGCCACCTTGTCCACGTCCGGGTGCCCGGCCAGCGCCGCCCCTGCCGTCTCGCCGTAGCCGGTGACGACGTTGACCACCCCTGGCGGGACGCCGGCCTCCTGGCACAGCTCGGCCAGGCGCAGCGAGGTGAGCGGCGCCTCCTCGGCGGGCTTGAGCACGACGGTGCAGCCGGTGGCCAGCGCCGGGCCGATCTTCCAGATCGTGGCCGTCAGCGGGCCGTTCCAGGGAATGATGGCGCCGACGACGCCGACCGGCTCCTTGAGCGTGTAGCTGACGTACTCGCCGGGCAGCGAGTTCTCGATGGTCTCGCCGTGGATGGAGGTGGCCTGGCCGGCATAGTAGCGCAGCATCCCCAGCGCGCGCAGCCGGCCGCCCTTCGTGCGGCTGATCGGGGCGCCCATGTCCAGCGTATCGAGCGCGGCCAGCTCGTCGAAGTGCTGCTCCACCAGGTCGGCCAGCTTGAGCAGCAGGTTCTGCCGCTCGAACGGCTTGGCCCGGCGCCACGCGCCGTCGAAGGCACGCCGGGCGGCTGCGACGGCGCGGTCAATGTCCTCGCGGTCGCCCTCGGCGACGGCGGCCAGCACCTCGCCGGTAGACGGATTGAGCGTGTCGAAGGTCTTGGCCGACGCGGCCTCCTCCCAGCGCCCGTCTATGAACAGGCGCTTCGGCCTGCCGGTCAGGAAGGGGTGCCGGGTGGCGTCCAGGGGAGCGATGACGTTCATGGGTGAGCCTCGTTGGTTGGTTGGGCGTCGGGCGCGGCAAAGGCCGCGAGGAAGGAGCCAAGGCCGGAGGAGCGCAGCGGCGTCCAGGGCTTGCCGAGCTGGCGGCACAGGCGCTTCACGGTCAGGGCGGCGTCGTGGCTGATGCAGTCCACGGGAAAGGCGACCTGGTCGGCTTGGCTGATCAGGCCGGGCAGCAGCGAGGGGTGGTCGTGCCGTCCGCCGTCGTGGGCCAGCAGCGTGCCGCCTGCGGTTTCCAGCAGGTCGCGCAGCCCATCCACGGTGCCGGGCCGCCCGCCGACGTAAAGGATGCGCCGGGCGGGGAGCGGCAAGGCGGGAAGGGGGCTGCCCGTGTCGGCGCGGTGCCGTTCCAGCGCCGCTGCCTCCTGCTGCGCCGCCGCGCAGGAGGATACCGCTTCCGCGGCGCGGGTTTCCCAGCGCTGCGCCGAATCCTGGGCCTCGGCAAGCCGCGATGCCAGGCGCTCGCGCCGGCCTGTTTCGCGTGCCAGGCGGGATTGCAGGTCCGTCACGAGGTGGCGCAGCGCGGCGAGCGCGTCGTCACCGCCGGGATCGGCCTTGCCGGCGATCTGGCCGGCAGCGAGCGCGCCTAGCTGGCGTATGGTGGAATCCCGAGTGGTCACGGCCTCGTGCAGGCGGACCTGCTGCCGCTCCACCTTGGCCCGCAGCGCGGCATTCTCCCCCTCCAGCGCCTGCAGGCGCCGGATATCCGCCCGGTTGGCCGCACCGACCAGGTGGGACAGCATATGGACGTCGCCGAACGCCCGGCGCAGGCCGTCCAGCCCCACGTCGGGATGGGTCAGCACCGCCCAGTAGGCGCCGGGGATGTCGCCGGCCCGGCGGGCCTCCGCCCAGGCCTGCATCGCCGCCACGTCGCCCCGCAAAGCGGTGAAGCGTTTCACCACCGTCTCGTGCCGCCCATCCAGCGCCTTTTGCAGCAGCTTCGACCCGGCGTTGTGGTGGTTGCACAGGCCCACGGCCTGCGCGTGCAGGTCGTGGTCGCTGACGCGGGACACATCCCCGTTCAGCACCTTGCCCATCACCCGCCGCAGTTCCGCGGTGGTCAGGCAGGTGCCGATGATCGAGCAGTGGACGGACTCGTTCAGCTCCCACAGCTTCGCCCGCGTCCGCTTGGGCGGGGGCAGCTCGGGCACCGGGAGCGGCAGCAGGATGCGGGGCCGGCCGGCGTGCCCACCGACCCCGAGGAACACTGGGTGCTGCGAGGTCCCCGTCACAGCAGCGCCGCGACGGCCTTGTCGGTGTAAGGCTCGATGGCCTCGTAGCCCATCTCGCGTCCCCAGCCCGACTGCTTGTAGCCGCCGAACGGCAGCGCCACGTCGTTGAAGTTGTGGACGTTGATCCACACGGACCCGGCCTTCAGCTTGCGCGCCAGCTTGTGGGCGATGCCGATGTCCCGGGTCCAGATGCTTGCCGCCAAGCCATACTCGGTGGCGTTGCCGAGCTTGGCGATCTGCTCCAGGTCGTCGTCGTTGTAGGGCATGGCGCAGACGACGGGGCCGAAGATCTCCTCCTGCACCACCTTCATCTCGGGCGTGGTCCTGGTCAGCACCGTCGGCTCGACGAAGTGGCCCTCATTGCCGTGGCGCTTGCCGCCATCTGCTGGCCGTTGGACGGATCGAATACGGCGAAGGTCCTGCCGGAGCGGGCGTCCACCCACTGCCCGCCGATCAGCAGCTTGTGGCGCCTTGCGATGAAGTCGCGGATGGCCTGGCTCAGCCGGCCATGCGAAGCGGTTACGTCCATGTTCGCCCCCTTTCGTTGTATCCAATCAAACATAGCGATAGGGCGCTCCTGGTGTCCAGTGCAACCGCACGAGGGTGCCTGCGCCGTTCCCGGGCGCCCGGATGCGGTGCTAGGCTGCTGCCATGACCAGGCTCACGCTCCGCATCCACTTCGACGAGGAACGCGCGCTCGGCCCCGGCAAGGTGCGCCTGCTGGAGCTGGTGGCCGAGACCGGCTCCATCTCGGCCGCAGGGCGGGCGATGGGCATGAGCTATCGCCGGGCCTGGCTGCTGGTGGACGCGCTGAACCGGACGTTCAGCCTGCCGGTGGTCGAAACGCGGGGCGGCGGCGCCGGCGGCGGCGGGGCAAGCCTGACCCCGTTCGGGACCGGCGTGGTGGAAAGCTACCGCGCGATGGAGAAAGACGCCCGGGATGCCTTGGCGCGGCGCCTGGCCGAGCTTGAAAAGGCGCTGGCGCCGGCCACGGCCTGACTGGTGCTTACCTGGGTCGGCGACCAGGCTGCTGAGGCGGTTCCGCGGTTCGGGGCAGCCTGCTTCGGAAGCCCTGCATCAACCCCGTGCAAGCCTTCATCCTGCCGCTCCGCGCAATGCACGATACACCGTGTTGCGCGACACCCCGAGACGGCGTGCCGTCTCGGTCACGTTGCCGCTGGCATCCCGGTGCGCCTGCTGGACCTGCTGCGCCTGCAACGTCCGCAGGCTGGGCTGCTCGGCGTCCGGCTGGACCGGCGGCGCCGTTTCTCCGGTGCATACGGCGTCCTCGCCGATCTGGCGTGCGGGGTCCAGCAGCGTCAGGCGGATGAGCACGCTGCGCAGCTCGCGGACATTGCCGGGCCAGGGCCGGCTGCCGAGGGCCGCCACGGCGCCGTCCGATAGGCACGCATCCTGGGCGACTTCGGCCAGGATGCGTCGGGCGACCGCCCCGAAGTCGGTGCGAAGGCGCAGCGGCGGCAGGCCCACCTCCACCGTGTTGATGCGGTGCAGCAGGTCGGCACGGAACCGGCCGGCGGCGACGGCTTCGTCCAAGTCAACGTTGGTGGCGGCCACCAGCAGCACATCCACCTGGCGCCGCCGTCCGCCACCGACCGGGCGCAGCGTCCAGTCGTCCAGCAGCCGGAGCAGTATGGATTGCAGCGGCAGCTTCATGTCGCCGATCTCGTCCAGGAACAGGGTGCCGCCGTCGCTTTCGGCCACCAGGCCCGGCGCACCGCCGCGGCGCGCCCCGGTGAATGCGCCATCGGCATGGCCGAACAGCTCGGCCTCGGCGAGCGTGTCGGGCAGCCCGGCGCAGTTCACCGGCACGAACGGCCCACGCCGGCCGCTCGCCTGATGGGCATGGCGTGCGAGATGCTCCTTGCCGGTGCCGGTGGCGCCCCGGATCAGGATCGGCAGCTTGCGCGCCGCCGCCGCCTCGACCAGCCGCAGGGT
>CAXTDP010000021.1:0-21231 GCA_964242295.1 uncultured Acetobacteraceae bacterium
TTTAGGTGAGGCAACGGGTCAGCGCTCGGGAGCATTCCAGGTGAGGCAATGCGTAATAATGCGACACGTCGCCGACGCTCTCGCCACCGAGCCGGGCACACTCGACGAATGGGAGCAAGCGCAGTGGTCTCCCGGGTTCGAGGCCGACCCGGACTGGATCGACCGCCGCGACCCACTGCTGCGGCGCCAGGTTATCGCGGCCTACCAGCAGGCTTACGAAGCCAGGATTAGCCCCAAGCGCGCGGCGGCGGCGCGGCGGTTCGCCGACGCGATTGCCGCCACGTTCGCCGTCAGGACCGGTGTTGAGCCGCCTGCGGCCTCGTTCCTGTGTGCCAATCGCAAGCAGAGCCGAGCCGGCAACGTGCTCAACTCCCTGTTCGGGGTGCATCCGGACCCGGCGGTCGAACGCCGGGAGCTGGATGCGATTCGGGGCAAGCCGGCGATCGGTCCCGGCGACGCTGCGGCGCTGGTCACGGGTACGTGCCGGACTCTGCACGACGACACGGTGGCCGCCCGGATCGCGCTCGCGACCGAGGCGGCGGGAGTGCAGCGCATGTTCGGGGCGGACGACGAACTCGCGGTGCCGTCCCACGCCGACGGCCGCTTGATGGCCATTGACCCGGCTGGCCTGGTCGAGGCCGCCGCGACCGACGACATCCAGGTCACGTATCGGTCAGGTGGTTCTTCGGGCGCGGCTATTGACCTCACCCCGTTTGGGCGGGGTTCGCCCCATCTGACGGGAAAGCTCGGCAAGGTCGCGAATGCGGACGGCACCACGACGTTGGTGATCGCCCCCTTGGAGAGTCTGCCAGGGCTGAAGAGCCCCGAGGAGACGATCTCCTGCCTGGCGACCCCCTTGGAGCAGGCCCGCGCGGAAGCGAAGGCGAAGCAGATCGGCGGCATCGGGATTGCCATGTTCGGGGGGTATCCCGAGGCCGGTGGGCGCGCCGTCGCCGACTCCTACCGGCTGACGACCGAGTTGAGCCAGTGCGAGGCCGCCAAGTCGGCGTTTCTCGGGCAGGCGGCCAGATGAGGGGATCGTCGCCGTCCGGGGATGACCGCCACTCGATCAGAACGCCACCAGCCCTGGCGTCGTCGAGGCTCTCCCGCCCTGGACCGTGCGGAGGCACACGGGAGCAAGCTATGGTGCGTGTCGAAAGGCCCTCGTCCTGCGCGCCATGCAACTGACCCAGCTGTCTGGCAAGGACGTCTCCGTGCCCGTCCGCTTTGGCGGGGAGGCATCGCCGCAGCACGGCCTGGTGCTGCGCTTCGGACCGATGGAGCATGATGGCGCCGTGGCCGGGCATTTGATTGCGCAGGTCGGGCAGGATCTCCTGGCCGCCCGGCGCGCGCTTGTCTGGGACCCTGTGCTCCAATCGTTCAGCTGGGCCAACCGCCACGAGGCCGAATGCCTCGTCGAGAAGCTGGATCCCGTCGCGGCGCTCGCAGGCCTAGTTGCCCGGGGAGTGGCAGGCACATGCCAAGCCGCCATGACCTTCTTGGATGGGATGCTGCAGCCAGGGTTCATCCTCATCGGCGGGATCGGCACCATCGTGGCCGGATACCTGCTCTACTACTCGCTGTGGTTCCTCCTCCTGGCCAAAACGCTGTTTCTCTGGCTGATTCTGCCGGGCCTGGCCCTGGCCGGTGCGTGCTCGTATGTTCACCACCAGCGCATGCTTCGCCTGCGCACGGCCCTGTTCCAGGCCGCCTGGCATGCCCTCGACCCGGCGACCTACTATGCGCCCCAATAATCTTCACCGCAGGAGGACGTGCCAGGGCGGCTTGGCCGCCCTGGCTATCGCAGCCTCAGCCACATTCTTGTCGGCTTGCACAGTCTTGATCGGGCCGACCATCCCGGTGCGGCCTGCTCCGGGCAGGGCACCCGTCGCCTTCTTGGCCGACCGGCGTGCCTGCATGGCGCAGACTGACGCCGAGCTCCAACCCGTCGCAGACCGACGGGGTAGCACCCCCACTCAGATCCAGACCATGTACGACGCCTCCTACAGCCGATGCATGGCGTCGCGCGGCAACATGGTCTCGGCAGCAGTAGGTTCGGCCGCGGCGGGCGACACGGCAGCCCCAGGCCTCCAAGATACGGACTCGACCGGGGCGAGACGGAGCCTGGCCGCGGTGCTCGACAGGTTCAGGCGCAACTGCGATGGCGAGCGGATCGATGTCCGCGTGACGGAGGCGGCGCTGTCTCCCTCGGCTGAGGCCCGGATGGTCGAGCTGACCACGCCGGACGGCGGCAACTGCTTCGGCCAGCCCGGGCAGAACACGTACCTTGTCGCCAAGGCCGGCCAGGGCTGGCATCAGGTGCTCAGCGCGGAGCCCGGCTCTATCTCGGTGCTCACGGCCCGGTACCACGGCTACGCTGACCTCGAACTCAACTCGCTCGGAATGTGCGTCTACAGGTATCGCTGGAATGGTGCCAAATACGTCCAGGTCGGCTCCCGCGACTGCGGGACCGCCGTCCCGCCGACCATCGGCACGCTGCCCAGTGTAATCCGGGGTCGGCGATGAGGTCCGGGCAGGCGTCCGGCTATGCAGCCTCGCTGCAAGGTTCAGCTCCAGGTAACGACCCGACTGGCAGGCCGGCGTCCCCCTTGACCTTGTCTGTGGAGGAAACAGTGCGAGCCCTACGCACCGGCGTGATCCCAGTTGGCGGCGAGCACGCCCTGTTCGCCTTCTTCGACGAGATGCACACCATCAGCCTTGCCGACTGTGTGATGGGCGGGGTCGGCACATACGCGCAGTTCGCGGCCTTGGCTGACCGGCTCTTGCCCGAAGGCCATGACACCAGGACCTGGCTCGACGAGCGCCTTGGACGGGGAGCCGCTGCTCACTTCGAAGAGGTGTCCCCACTCGACCGAGTACTGCCGGCTCTCGACCACGTCTTTCCACCGCGCGCACCTATCGGAATGCCGGACTGGACTCTCGGCGGTGGCCTGGCGCTCGCGCTGCAGCTTGGGCACCGGATCATCGACGACGTCGATATCTTCGTCCATGGCACGAGGTTGCGGGCATTCACGCTGGAGATGAACCCAGCAGTCGCACCGTTCTACCCGAATATCGAGTGGTCGGCGCACCACCTCAAGTTCGAGCTCAAGGAGGGGGAGGGCGACGTCACCTTCATATCCGCCGCCTTGCAGACCGAACCCGGATACGCGTGGCGCATCGTCCAGGGGCGGGCGATCGCGCTGCAAACCCCGGAGGAGGTGATCGTCAATGCCGTCCGAAGCCGCTCCGAGCGGTTCACCCCTCAAGATGCCTTTGACCTTGCCGCTGTCGGCGCAGCAGAGCCTGGTCTGGACCGAACGCTGGCGAGTGAGGTCCCGGACGCCCTGCTGAGGCTGTCCGAGTCTCTGCGATTGCTGACGGCCAGGGGAACCGATGCCCTAAAGTTGAAAGTCGTGCCGACCGATACCGGTGTCGGTCTACTTGCCGACACCTTCGACAGAGCAAGACAGATCGTCAATCGAGCAGCAAAGTTGGCTGATGTAGCCGCAACTCGGTCGCTGTCCACACCGGCTCCCGCGGCCGCCCCACCCACCGTTGGTTCGCTGTAAATCAGCTCGGGTGTGGGACCAGGAGGCGCTGTTCACAGCAGGGGGGAAAGATGCCGGTCGTGACATCCTTCCCCTTCCCGGGCGGATTCTGATCCAACGGTGCCTCGGCTGCCGCCAGCATCGGCACCGATCGGTCCGACTTGCAGTGCCCTCAGAACTCCAGGCAGATCTTGCCGAAGTGCGAGCCGCTTTCCTGGTAGCGGAACGCGTCCGCCAGTCCGTCCAGCGGGAAGCTGCGGTCGATCACCGGCTTTAGCCCGGTCACGTCCAGGGCGCGCACCATGTCGACCTGCTGGCGCCGGCTGCCGACGATGATGCCCTGCAGCCGCGCCTGCTTCGCCATCAGCGCCGCGGTCGGGACCTCGCCGCTGAAGCCGGTCAACACGCCGATCAGCGCGATGTGCCCACCGACGCGGACGGCGGTGATCGACTGGGCCAGCGTGCCGGGGCCGCCCACCTCGATCACATGGTCCACCCCGCGCCCGCCCGTCCAGTCGCGCACCGCCGCCCCCCAGTCCGGGGTGGTGCGGTAGTTGATGACGTGGTCCGCGCCCAGCACGCGCGCCCGCTCCAGCTTGGCGTCAGATGAGGAGGTGACCACCACGCTGGCCCCCATCGCCTTGGCAAGTTGCAGCGCCACGATCGAGACGCCGCCGGTGCCAAGCACCAGGACGGTGTCTCCGGCCTTCAGGCCGCCCTCCACCACCAGCGCCCGCCAGGCAGTCAGTCCGGCCGTGGTCAGCGTCGCCGCCTCGGCGTGGCTCCAGCCCTTGGGGGCCCGGGTGAAGCAGGTCGCAGGGCCGGTGAACGCCTCGCGGGCAAAGCCGTCCACGCCATCGCCGGGCACGGTGGTGAAGTCAGACAGGGTAGCCGTGCCATCGGCCCAGGTTGGGAAGAAGCAGGAAACGACGTGATCGCCTGGGGTGAACTCCGTCACGCCCTCGCCCACGGCGTCCACCACCCCGGCACCATCCGCCATCGGGATCCGCCCGTCGACCTTCCAGCCCGGGCGGGAGCAGACGCCGTAATCGTGGTAGTTCAGCGAACTGCCGTGCAGGCGCACCTGCACTTCGCCGGGTCCGGGAGTTGCGGCGTCCGGTAGGTCGACGAGCGCCAGGTTTTCCAAGCCGCCCGGCGAGCGTAGCGCGATGGCCTTCATCGATGATCTCCTGTTGCCACATGACGGGCATCAATCCCGCCTAGGCCGTCCCATACAGGAAGAGCTTGACTGCCGCCTGCAGCCGTTGCCCCACAGTCGTGTTATCGCAGGTGCCGCCCTCTGCGGTCTGGCGCATTGGGAGTTTGAGCAGCAGGGCGACCGCAATCTCTGGGTCAAGCACATTGAATTGCGGGCCTGCTGGAGGGCAACTCATGCGTAGCGGGAGGCCAGTTCGCTAGTTCCGGCCTTTCCGGGTACCACCAGCCGGATGCAGCCCCGCATAACGGCTACAGTTTACTCGTTACTGCCCATTGAACAGGTGGTCTGGTGCAATCATCAGTGGTCTCCTGGTACGACGCCAACGCCAGCCGTTTGGCCTCGGCCTATGAGGCCGTCCCGCCCACGCTGACCCAGGACTGGCTGGCCGACCTGCTGCCGGCACCCCCGGCCCTGATCGTTGATGTCGGAGCCGGCAGGGCGTGACGCTGGCGGCTTTGCCGCGGCCGGTTACGACGTCGTCGCCGTCGAGCCGTCCGCGGGCATGCGCGCCGAGGCCGCCCGGCTGCATCCCTCGGCACGGATCCGCTGGCTGCCGGACAGCCTTCCCGGCCTGGTCACGACGTCCAGGCTCGGCTTGGCGGCCGACGTCGTGTTGTTGGGCGCAGTCTGGCAGCACCTTGCGCCCATCGACCGTCCGCGCGCGTTCCGCAAGATGGTCGGCCTGCTCCGGTCCGGAGGAGTGCTGGCGCTGACCCTCCGGCACGGGCCCGATGACGGCCGCGGCGCCTACTAGGTCAGCCTCAAGGAGGTCGAGGCGTTGGCGCGGAACCACGGCTTGCAGGTGCTCCGCGCCGTCAAGACCGCCGATCTGCAGAAGCGGCCGGACATCACCTGGACCGGCGTGGTGCTGCGATTGGTTGAACCGCTCGTTTGGGTGGTCGTGGGCGTTGCGGCTGCACCCTCGGTGGCGCTGTGGACGCGGCTCGGGACCTGGCTGGGCGTCGCGCGCGCGTTCGCGGCCGCCTGCCTGGTCGAGGCCGCTGGCGTTGCGGCGAGCGTGCTGTGGCCGACGGTGGCAGGAACGTTGCTGGCCGCGGCGATCCTGGGCGGGACCTTCATGGGCCTCACGGCGCTGGGCCTCGCGGGCGCGCGCCGGCTCGCAGCCGGAGGTGACCCGAGGCGTGCTCTTGGTCTTCTGACGGCTGCGTTCGGCGCCGGGCAGATCACCGGGCCGGCGCTTGCGGGCTTCTTGTATGACGAGACGGGCGGTTTCGTGTTGCCGTCCTTGTTGGCTGCTGGTGCGCTCCTTGCCGCAGCCATCATAGCCACCGGGGTGCACCTGCCTGCGGCGCCGCGCGAGACAAGGGACGGAGCTGCAAGCGGCCGCGAGACGGCTCAGGGGAGCCACCTGGAGACACAACCCTGTCCGACAGGGAACTCTGGCCAGCGGCAAAAGCTGGACTATTGAGCCTTCTTTTGCAATGATCCAGATGAACATCGGATCAAGGCAGCGCCGCACCAGGCATACCGGGTTCTGTCCAGGGACTCCCTGTGCCTACTGCCCGTCCGTTGGTCGGCAAGGTAGGGCAGGAAATAAACGAGGAACGCGAGACGGGAGGCAGCATTGAGGTTGTCCACGGCTCTTCTGGCAATCGTGTGGGCGATGACCCAGCCCTTCCTTCCCTTCCAGGCTCGAGCGCAGCCAGCATCTCAGGATCCCGCGGTGCTGGAGCGGGGCCGCTACCTCGTCGAGACCGCAGCCTTTTGCGGCGTGTGCCATACGACCCGAGGGGTGGATGGACGACTGTTGCCGGGCATGGAACTGGCGGGTGGCCGGGTCCTTGCCGAGCGAGGCTTCCGCGCGGTGGCACCCAACATCACCCCCGACCCGGAAACCGGGATCGGCCGCTGGTCCGATGCCGAGATCGCGGCGGCTATCCGCAATGGTCAGCGTCCCGACGGCTCGCTGATCGGTCCTCCCATGCCGGTCGAACTCTATCGCGGCATCTCGGACCGGGACCTCGGTGCAATGGTGGCCTACCTGCGCACGGTGCCGCCCGTGCGCCATGCGGTGGTTGAGCGTTCGACCTACGCCGATCCACTCATGCCATATGGGCCACCGGTCACGAGCGTTCCGGATCCCGCCCAGGATGATCCGGCCGCACGCGGTGCTTACCTTGCCGGCCCCGTGGCGCACTGCATGGATTGCCATACGCCGCCGCTGCCCGGCGAGCACCGGGACTGGTCGCGCATGGGCGCGGGAGGCGTTCCGTTCGAGGGTCCCTGGGGTGTGGCGGTTGCACGCAACATCACGCCGAGCCAGCAGCACGGGATCGGCAGCTGGACCGACGAGCAGATCATTGCGGCCGTTACAAAGGGCATCTCGGCTGATGGCCGGCGTCTCGTGCCGCCAATGGGCGGGCGTGCGCCAGTCTGGGCCAAGCTGACCCAGCGCGACCTGCACGACCTCGTCGCCTACCTCCGCTCGTTGCCAGCCCAGGACTGATCTGCAGCGCAGACCTGGTCAGCCCGTGAGGCGGGCTGGCCGGCTTAGCTGTTGGTCAGCGCAGAAAGCGGACCCAGGGGACGAGTAAACCTCCAGCATGTTGCAGCGCTGATCAGCGTCAAAACCCCCCGCTAATCCACACCCATGTGTTCAGGCTACGCGGCGACAAGCGTCCCGATGCGTTCCTGGGCGGCTTTCATGGCGGCCTTGTCCTGCTCGGGTCCATAGGCCACGCCCTCGGCGCGGACAACCTGGACGTCGCCGATACCCAAGAAGCCCAGTATGGCCGCCAGATAGGTCGCGAGGTGCTCAACAGGAGCAAACGGACCCTGCGAATAAACGCCGCCAGAGGAGAGCGCCAGATACGCCTTGCCCGTCAGCAGGCCTTTCGGGCCGGTCTCAGTGTAACGGAACGTCTGCCCGGCAATCGCAACGTGATCGATCCAGGCTTTGAGGGTCGAGGGGATCGTGAAGTTGTACATCGGCGATCCAATCACGACGACATCGGCGGCCTTGAGCTCGTCAACCATCGCCTTGGATCGGGTCGCAGTTGCCGTGAGCGAGCTGTCCTTCTCGCCCTCGGGCACCCACGCCTGACGGATGGTCATGTCGACATGCGGAAGACGATCGGCCGCCACGTCACGATAGACGACCACGGCTCCAGGGTTGGCGGCCTTCAGCTTCTCGACCAGCTCGGCCGAAAGGCGACGTGAATGCGAGGTTGCAGCATCGCTGGCGCTTGCGTCGATGTGGAGAATGTTCATGGCAGTTCCGTGCTCTTCGCCACCGGTGTGGTGCCGATCCGTAACCAAGGCTAAATGGAGCACTGGATTACCTGTCGCAAGAAGGCACAGTCATGGAACCCGGGCACACCGATGTAACCGCCGAGCGCAGTCCGCCAGGAATGACCCTCAGCCACACGACTGACTGCTGCAAGGCAGTGGGCAGCATCCTGGCACGTATCGGCGACAAGTGGAGCGTGTTGGTGGTGATGTCGCTGGGCGACGGAACCTACAGGTTCAACGAATTGAAACGCCGCATAGACGGTATCTCGCAACGCATGCTGACGCTGACGTTGCGCGGTCTGGAGCGGGACGGGCTCGTCGAACGCACGTTCTTTCCAACCATCCCGCCCAAGGTCAATTACGCGCTCACTGAGCTTGGCCGTTCACTGCGGGAACCGGTCGGCGCACTGGGCCAGTGGGCGATTGAGCACCGTGTCACCGTTGAGCGGTCTCGCGATCTTTATGATGCTCGCGGGACGGAGGACAGCACGGAACTGAAATAGCCGGCGTGGTTCAATGACGAGTTATATGCAGGCGGGCGTGGTTTAGATCAGGGTGGCACCCGAAACGAGAAGTCTTCTTACCTCCAGAGGTCCAACGATTTCCGATGTTACCTGGACATGATGCTGTTTGGACCCTGCCCTGCTGTCGCTCGCCCTAAATCGCGAGCGGACGACGAACGGTCGGGGGTGTGCCCGGCTTGAATGCTGTCTGGTTGGTGATCGATCCGCTCCATGTCCAGCTTCGAGCAGCCATGCGACGACCCCTAGAAGCCGGGGGTTCTGCGCCGGCCACCCTTGACAGGGTTCAACGGCACTACCGGATACGGGACCGGGAGCAGTTGCTGCCAGCCGGCAATGGTTCGGACACAGGCACGTGCCTTGGCATGATCGGCGATCCCCGGGAAACGCTGCTGCAACTCGATGATGGCCGACAGCTCGCCCTCCTCGTGGAAGGCAGTGCGGATCGCGGCGGCATCGGCTTCGGGCACGACGAACATGGCCGAAGCATGGACCAGGTGTCCTGTGTTCGGCAAGCAGGGTATGGATGCGGATCAGCAGTAAACTTCGGCGCTGATCAGCACCACACCGCGTTGAGAAGTCATAGTTCCTCTGGGTCCCACGCCTGCGCTAGTTTACAGTGCTGGCTGGATCACCGGCAACACCACCGTCCGACAGCTGACCGTGCTGTGATCTGGCACTGAGAGCGTCAAACCCATCAACGTCAGCACCGACATCATGAGGCCCTCGGTCTGGCGCAACGCCAGCTTGAATGCCGTGCGCAGCATCAAGCTGGTCTGAATAGCCGCGTCCGCATAGCGAAATTGCCCGTCCGGCCCCGTGTTCTACCAGCCTCTCAACGCTGCGTCCTCGATCCACAACGTCAGGCTGCCATGCCAAGGCAGCCCTGCTTCATACTCCGGCCAGTTCTGTACCTTGAACGCCATTTTCGGGATGTGGTGACGGTGGTCGGTGTTGTGCTTGTGCGGCATCGGTGCGTTCAGGACCAAAGAAAGGAAAAGAGCATCCTACCATCATCCCCACCGTTGAAGTGCACCAACGCCTTATTCAACGCTTATTCACGGTCAGCCGGCAGCGTGGGCTGGCCGGGAAGGAGACTACAGACCGACAGACACGTGGGACAGGGCGAACACGTGGTAGGCGGCACGGATGTGGGCCCGCATGACGGCCGCAGCCCAAACGCCGTCGCGCACGGAAAAGGCGCGGATCATCTCACGGTGGTGGGCGATGCTCGCAGCGAGGTCCACGTCGGAGTAGATGCTGAAAGTACGGGACACCCAGCTGATCTCAACGACGCTTGCAATCATCGCGGCCAGGCGCTGGTTGGCTGCCGTGGAAATAATGGCGTTGTGGAAGGCGTGGTTGGCGCGGGTCAGGCAGGCGGAGTTCCTGGCTGGACCAGCGACGGAGCGGTCCATCTCGTCGGTCCAGGAGGTGAGTTCGGCAACCTGGGCTGCGGTAAAGCGCCGCGCGGACAGCTCGGCGGCGTGGCTTTCGAGCACGACGCGGAGATCGAATACCTCGTCCACATCGCGGGGTGAACTGCCTGCGACAAAGGCGCCGCGGTTGGCGAAGAAGTCGACGAGGCCCTCTGCATGCAGGCGGCGCAAAGCTTCTCGGACAGGGGTGCGGCTAACGCCGAAACGGCCGGCGAGGTCAGCGGCGCGCAGGTGTGCGCCGCTGGGAAAGATGCCGGTGGCGATGCCGTCGCGGATGGCGTCGTAGGTCTTTTCAGTGGCTGCCAAGCGGATCTCCAGTTCTTTGCATCCAAGGTGACATGCAGGTCACACAAGACACTTAGAAAATTAACTTGTTCGGAAGGGTATTGCATCCAATCGATGACATGCTAGGGTTTTTAGCAGGGACGAAACACAGGGCAAGCCATGAACGGCGGCAAGAGCGACGGGATCGCGGCACTGGCCGGGTTGCGGGCGATCGAGATGGGGCAGCTCATCGCAGGACCGTTCTGCGGGCAGTTGCTGGCGGACTTTGGCGCCGAGGTGATCAAGGTCGAGCCGCCGGGCCAGGGTGATCCAATGCGCGAATGGGGGCGGGAAAAGCCGCACGGGCGCTCGCTGTGGTGGCCGGTGATCGCGCGGGGCAAGAAATCGGTCGAGGTAAATGCCCGCACGGCGGAGGGGCAGGCCGTCATCCGTGACTTGGTGACGCAGGCCGACATCCTGATCGAAAACTTTCGCCCGGGCACGATGGAGCGCTGGGGATTGGATTATGCGGCACTATCCGCGCTCAATCCGCGGCTGATAATGATCCGGGTGTCGGGCTACGGGCAGACCGGCCCCTATGCCACAAAAGCCGGGTTTGGGGCGATCGGCGAGGCGATGGGCGGGTTGCGCTATGTGATGGGCGACCCGGCGAGCCCGCCTTCGCGCGCCGGCATTTCAATCGGAGACACGCTTGCGGCGACCTTCGCCTGCCTGGGCGGGCTGATGGCGCTGCATGCGCGACAGCGCACCGGGCGCGGCCAGATGGTGGACAGCGCGATCTACGAGGCGGTGCTGGCGGTGATGGAGAACTTGGTCACCGAGTACGACCAAGCAGGGTACGTGCGCGAGCGGACCGGGGCGACGCTGCCGAACATTGCGCCATCGAATATCTACGCGACGCGCTGCGGGCATTTCGTGCTGATTGCGGCCAACCAGGACAACGTGTTCCGCCGGCTGACCCAGGCGATGGGGCAGCCCGAGCTTGCCAGCGACCCGCGTTACGCCACGCATACGGCACGCGGCGCGCAGCAGCAGCAACTTGATGTGGTTATCACTGCGTGGACGAACACGCTGGACCGCGAGGAACTGAGCCGTATCCTGGACGAGCACGGGATCCCGAGCGGGGAAATCTTCCGAGCGCCCGAGATGCTGGAGAACGTGCATTTCCGCGCGCGCCAGGCGATCGTGGAGGTGATGGACCCGGCGTTGGGTCGCCTCAAGATGCAGAACGTGTGTCCGAGGCTCTCGGACACACCGGGCAAGGTGTCCACGGCAGGCCCTGGCTTGGGGGAGCACAATGAGGAGGTGCTGGCCAGGTTGCTCGGCTATGGCCGCGAGCGGATCGAAGCGCTGGTGCAGTCGGGCGCGGTCGGGCCGCTCGCCCCCACGCCGGCGCGAATGGCGGGGTAGGCGCGCGATGCTGGTAGCACGGCGGTCATCGGTGGAACTGGTCGACGTAGGCCCGCGGGACGGGTTGCAAAACGACAAGGTGATGCTGCCAACTAATACGAAGCTGGCGATGATTCGCCGCCTGGCCGCCGCTGGGCTGCGGCGGATCGAGGTAACCAGTTTCGTGAACCCCAAGCTGGTACCGCAGATGGCGGATGCCGAGGCAGTTGCGACAGGGCTTGGCGACCTGACGGGGGTTAGCCTGTCCGCGCTGGTGCTGAACGAGCGCGGGGTGGACCGGGCGCTGGCGTGCCCGCTTCAGGAGATCACGTTCGTCGTGGTGGCCAGCAACACCTTCAGCCGGCGTAATCAAGGGATGAATACAGCGGAAGGGCTGGCGAACTGGGTCAGGTTGTCGCCCAGGATCCAGACGGCGGGCAGACTGCGTTCGGTGACGATCGCCGCGGCGTTCGGCTGCCCGTTCGAAGGCGAGGTGTCCCTGTCACACGTGGTCGATCTGGCGCGGGAGATAGCGGAAGCCGGCACGGACGAGCTGGCACTGGCCGATACTATCGGTGTTGCTACGCCGGCTGAGGTGGAGGAGCGGTTCGGCGCCCTCCGGACTGCGCTGCCTGACATGAAGCTGCGGGCGCATTTCCACAACACGCGCAATACGGGGCTGGCCAATGCCGATGCTGCGTTACGGTCGGGGGTGGCGGCATTGGACGCCAGCCTAGGTGGGTTGGGCGGATGCCCATTCGCGCCCGGGGCGACGGGGAACATCGCGACTGAGGATCTCTGCTACATGCTGGACCGCAGCGGGGTCGCGCATAACGCCGGGCTTGCGGCGTTGCGGGAGGCTACGTTGTGGCTGGAAGGCGAGATGGGCGGGCGTCGGCTGCCGGGGCAGGGCGCGCATGTTGATATGTTCCCGCTAACGGCGGCGTAGGGAAGCAAGGTGATGCGGACACATGACTTGAACGGCTGCGGCCGGTGCTGAACGTAAGCGCGGCCCTGGACCACTCCTCCTATCCTGCCTTGCTGAGCCCGCTCACGCTTGCCGGGCGGGACCTGCGGAATCGCGTTCTGCATGCATCTATGACGACAGAGCTGTCGCGTGACCGGAAGGTGACGGCGGAACTGATCCAGTATCACGCGAGCCGGGCCGCAGGCGGCGCTGCACTGACGGTGACGGAGCCGCTGGGAATGGCGCTGCATCAGAGGGAGCTGGCCCGTCCGCAGGTGTTGGCGGAAAACCTGGATGGGTTCGCCCGCTGGGCGGAGCAGGTGGAGGGTCTGAACTGCCGTTTGATCGGGCAGATCCAGGATTCGGGGCGAGGCCGCCACTATTCGGGGCGGACGCACGACGCGCTGGGTGCCTCGGCGCTGCCGGACGACCTGAGCTGGACGGTGCCACATGCGCTTCATGCGGACGACATTCGGCGGCTGATCGAGGCGTTCGCGGAGTCGTCGCGGACACTGCAACGCTGTGGCTTCAGCGGGGTGGAGCTGTCCGCCGGGCATGGGCATCTGTTCCACCAGTTTCTTTCGCCGTGGTCGAACCGCCGACAGGACGCGTATGGGGGCGATTGGGCGGGGCGGACGCGGTTCGTGGCCGAGCTGATGGCAGCGATCCGTGAGCTGTGCGGGACCGGGTTCGTCATAGGGCTGAAGCTGCCGGGAGTGGACGGGATCGCCGGCAGTATCGGGCTTCCGGAAGCCGGCATCATCACCGAACTGCTGACGGGGCAGCGGCAGGCCGACTACGTCTGCTTCTGCCAGGGCGCGCACGCCAAGTCGCTGGAGATGCACCTGCCGGACCGGTATGGCGAGCGCCTGCCCTACATGCCCATGGTGCGGCAGCTGCGTGCGATGGCTGGCGGGACGCCGGTGGTAGCGCTGGGCCGGATCACCGACCCGGCGGAGGCGGAAGCGATTTTGCGCGACGGCGACGCCGAGCTGATCGGGCTTGGCCGCGCACTGGTGGCCGACCCGGCCTGGCTAAAAAAGTCGGCGTCCAACCGGGCGCATGACATTCGCTACTGCATCTCGTGCAACACGTGCTGGGGCACGATCATCTCGTATCACCGGCCGATCGCCTGCGTGAACAACCCGCGAGTGGGACGGCGCGACGAGACGGACTTCTGGCCACCGCCGGCGGACATGCGGCGGCGGGTAACGGTGGTGGGCGGCGGGGTGTCCGGGCTTGAGGCTGCCTGGGTGGCCGCGGCGCGGGGTCATACGGTGACGCTGTTCGGCAGTTCGCACACGCTGGGCGGCCGGGCTCGGCTGCGCGTGCAGCTGCCAGGTGGCGAGACGATCACGAGCATCTACGATTATCAGCAGACCGTGGCGGCGCGGGCCGGGGTGGAGTTCCGACTAGGGCGGCATGCCGGGCTGAAGGAGGTGATGGAGACGTGGCCGGATGCGGTGGTGCTGGCGTGTGGCGCCGACATGATCCCGCCCGACTGGCTGCCGCTCGAGGAGCGGGCGCTAGTGCCGGACCTGCGAACGGCAGTGGCGGGGCTGGCTGGGCTCTCGGTGCGCCAGCCGGGTACGGCGGTGTTGTTCGACGCCGACCATTCAGAGGGGATCTACGCGGCGGCGGAGCTGCTGGACGGGCTGTTCGACCGGGTGGTTATCATCACGCCGCGGGACACGATCGCGACGGAGATGCAGCTCGTCACGCGGCAGGGGGTGCTGCGCCGGATAGCCGAGCGTCGGATCCAGGTGATCACGCTGGCAACGCCGGTGTGGAGCGAGTCGTTCGAGACCGGTACGCTCAAATATGCGAACGTCTATACCGGAGATATCGGCCGGATCGAGGACGTCGCGTTCCTCAGCTACGCAACGCCGCGTAAGCCGCTGGATGAGCTGGCTCATCCACTGCGAGAGGCAGGTGTGGAGGTGCACCTAGTGGGCGACTGCCAGTCGGCGGCGGAGCTGCTTTCGGCGACGGCGACCGGGCATGCCGTAGGAAATGCGCTGTAACTGGGCACACTCCACTCCCGATTTTTCACTGAAGAGGACTGCCCATGGCCTTTAATCTGACCTCCACCGCCTTCGAGAACGACGGGTTCATGCCCAAAGCTCAGCTTTACAACGGCATGGGGCAGAGCGGCGATAACCTCTCGCCACCCCTCTCGTGGAGCGACCCGCCAGCAGGCACGAAGAGCTTCGCGGTGACGCTATACGATCCGGACGCGCCGACTGGCAGCGGCTGGTGGCATTGGGTACTGGTGAATATCCCGGCGGACGTGACGTCGCTGCCGGAGGGCGCGAGCTCAAAGCCCGACGCGCTGCCGGAGGGTGCACTACAATCGCGTACGGATTTCGGCGTGGCAGGCTATGGCGGCGCGGCGCCACCGCCGGGCGTGCTGCACCATTACGTGTTTACGGTGCATGCGCTCGGCGTGGAGATGTTGGATGTGAGTCCGGACATGAGCGCCGCAATGGTGGGGTTCATGATCAACGGTGCCCGATTGGGCTCGGCCAGCGTGACCGCGGTCTATGGGCACGGCCTCTAGCGCCGAAAAGGCCAAGGGCGCTCAGGCGGGCAGTTTCCGCCTGATTGCCGCATGGCTGTCGCGGACGGATAAGGCGTTTGACTGGCTGCTGCGAAGCGTCAGCGTAGGGCTGTTGTCGGCGGAGATGGTGCTGCTGTTCGCAGGCGTAGTCGCGCGTTACGTGTTCGAGCGGCCGCTAGTCTGGTCCGAGGAGCTGTCATCGTTGCTCTTTCTGTGGCTGTCGATCCTCGGCGCGGTGCTCGCGCTGCGCCACGACGGCCACATGCGTATGACGTCGCTGGCCAAAATGGCGCCGCCTGGGCTGCAGCGGTTCCTTCACAGCTTCGGCCTGATGCTGGTGTTCGGCTTCGTGGTGCTGATGATCCGGCCGGCGCTCGATTACCTCGACGACGAGCAGATGGTCTCACTGTCCACGCTTGGACTGTCCATGGGCTGGCGGGCGGCCGCGATGCCGGTTGGGCTGGGGCTGATGGCCCTGACACTCCTGTTGCGGGTGCGGGGCTGGCCCAAGCGGGAAGATGTGCTGGCGGCGGCGCTGGTGATGGCGGTCGGGATCGCAGTGGAGCAGTTTGCGCCCTTCTTCCGGGGGCTGGGTCAGGGCAACCTGGCGGTGTTTTTCTTGCTAGGCGTGGGCGTGCTGGTGTTTTCCGGGGTGCCGATCGCTTTTGCCTTCGGCGCGGCGACGCTCGGTTATCTTGCGACCTCGACCCGGGTACCGCTCTCGGTGCTGGTGGCACGTGTAGATTCGGGGATGGGGCACCAGATCCTGCTCTCGGTGCCGCTGTTCGTGTTCCTGGGCCTGTTAATGGAGATGACAGGGCTGGCGGCGGTCATGGTCGGTTTCCTGGCCAACCTGCTCGGCCATCTCCGCGGCGGGCTGTCGTTCGTGCTGGTAGGGGCGATGTACCTGGTATCCGGCATCTCGGGCGCGAAGGCGGCGGACATGGCGGCGGTCGTGCCGGTGCTGTTCCCGGAAATGGAGAAGCGCGGGTTGCAGCGGGGCGAACTGGTCGCCCTGCTGGCGGCGACCGGCGCCCAGACGGAGACGGTGCCGCCAAGCTTGATCCTAATCACCATTGGTTCAGTGACCGGTGTGTCGATCGCGGCGCTGTTCACCGGCGGGCTGCTGCCGGGTGTGGTGCTCGGATTGATCGTATGCGGTGTGGTTTGGGTGCAGGCGCGAGGCAGCACCCACCAGGTGCCGCCTCGTGCACCGGCCGGCGTGGTCGCCCGAAGCTTTGTCATCGCGCTGCCGGCGCTGCTGCTCCCGCTGATCATCCGTGGCGCGGTGGTGAGTGGGGTGGCGACGGCGACGGAGGTGTCGACGATTGGCATTGTGTATGCGCTCGCTGCTGGGCTGTTGGTCTATCGCCGGTTTGACTGGTCGCGACTGCGACCGATGATGGTGCAAACGGTGACGCTGTCTGGAGCGATCCTGCTGATCATCGGGGCGGCGACCGCGATGGCCTGGGCGATCACCCAGTCCGGGATCTCGCGTGGGCTGCTTCAATGGCTAACCGGGGTGCCGGGCGGGGCTGCAACGTTCATGGCCATGTCGATCGTGATCTTCATCGTGCTGGGCAGCGTGCTGGAGGGCATACCGGCGATCGTACTGATGGGGCCGTTGCTGTTCCCCCTGGCAAAGCAACTCGGCATCCACGAGGTGCAATATGCGATGGTGGCGATCCTTTCGATGGGAATCGGGCTGTTCGCGCCGCCGTTAGGCGTGGGGTACTACATGGCATGCGCGATCAGCGGCTGCAGCCCAGACGAGGGCATGCGCCACATCGGCCGCTACCTGCTGGCATTGCTTGCCGGGGTGATCATTGTCGCAGTGTTCCCCTGGCTGTCGATCGGCTTTCTGTAAGAACATGGGTAAGGGAACGTCATGCGGGACAAGAACGGAACCGGGCGCCGCGGCTTGGTGATCGGGGCGGCGGCGGCGCTGGCGATGCCGGCCTTACCGCGCTGGGCCAGGGCGGAGGCGGAATACACGCTGAAGATGGGCTACAGCACGCCCTCGGATAACACGCTGCACAAGCGCATGAGTGAAGCGGCGGAGCTGATCAGGACAGAGTCAAACGGACGGGTAGACTTGCAGCTGTTTCCGGCCGGGCAGCTGGGCGGCGACAACGACGTGCTGTCACAAGCGCGGAGCGGCGCGGTGGATTTCTGTGTGCCGAGCGGCCAGCTGCTCTCATCGCTGCTTCCCGTTGCGGCGACGAACGCGCTCGGCTTCGTATGGACGAGCTACGCGCAGATCTGGCCGGCGATGGACGGCGATCTGGGTGCCTACCTTCGCGGTCAGATCACCGCCAAGACCGGGTTGATTCCGATGCAACGCATGTGGGATCTGGGGTTCCGGCAGGTGACGACGAGTAATCGCCCGGTGCGGACAGCGGAGGACCTGGTCGGGTTGAAGCTGCGAGTTCCGGTGGCGCCCAGCTTGATTGCCGTGTTCACCGCGCTGCAGGCAGCGCCGGTGGGGATGCAGTTCGGCGAGGTGTACTCGGCTCTGCAGACGCGTGTAGTGGACGGCGAGGAAAATCCGCTGTCGCTAGTGCTCGCGAGCAAGTTCCAGGAAGTGCAAAAGTTCGTCTCTATAACAAACCATGTTTGGGACGGCTACTGGTTGTGCTGCAATGGGCGGGTCTGGAAGGGGCTGCCAGCGGCGGTGCAGGAAGTCGTCGCACGAAATCTGGATGCGGGTGCGGTGAAGGTGCGGGCGGACGTCGCACGACTGGATACGGAGGCGCTGGCCGAGCTGGCCGCACAGGGCTTGGCTGTGAACACAACGACGCCAGATAGCTTCCGACAGCAACTAAAGGCTGCAGGATTTTACAAGGAGTGGCGGGGCAAGGTGGGCGAGGAGGCGTGGATGCTTCTAGAGAAGCATAGCGGCAAGCTGGGCTGAGCGAGCATAACCCGTCCGGGCCGTTAGATTTGGTCGGGTTGACGCCCCTCTCGGCTGCGGCAGACGAGTCCATGCAGGCCCAGCTCCAATGAGTGCGGGGCATATGCCATAGCCGAGCGAGACGTTACCTGTTGGGCCTCGAGCACAAGGCCGGACAGGGTCACTCCGTCGCCACAATAGCCAGATCGGGCAGTAGTCCCAGCCCCGTCACCTTCGATGGCAGTTCCTCGCCCAGGCCGCCCGCAGCCTCGCGAAATGGCTCTGCAAGCTCAGCCGCCACGAACTCCACCGCCGTCACGATGTGGGCGAGGTTTACGGCCGCCATGGTCGCGCCCGGCACCGGCGCTCCTAGAAAGTGCTTCGTCCGCCATGCGAGATCGATGCCCTCAGGCAGCCCGGCATTGTCGAGCAAAGCATCTACCAGCGCCGTCCCATCCGATCCGTGATGCACCGCCATGACGGGCAGTAGCGCGAGCCCTGATGTAACCAGAGCAGGGGTTTCAGTGCAGGTGCTCGGCCAGCCAATCGGTCAGCACCTTTGCAACCTGATCGTTGTTCTTCTCCAGCATCATCATGTGGCCGTTGCCGTGAATGCCGATATCCGGCAAACGCACGAAGTCCGGCTGTGCGCCCATCTGCTGGAGAAAGCGGACGGTGCACTGGTCGTAGCGAGCGTGATAAGACGCTTCCGAAGCTAACACCAGGATTGGCACGTGCTGCAAAGCCGGCAGGGTGCGTTTTGCCCCGCTTGGCAACCAGCACGGCTCCATGTCTGGTCCGTCGGTCTTAGGATCGAGGCTAGGTGCAAGACTTGACGGCTGCTCGACTTGCGGATCGAACTTGAGCTTGGCGTAGGCGATACCCCAGCGCCGAACCAGGGTGGGCGCTGGCGCTGATGGCGCCACATCGAAAAAGGGCGGCCCGTTTGGCTCGACTGCCAGGATTGCACGCACCAGGTCAGGCCGCGCGTCGGCTACTAGCCACCCGAACGGCCCGGAACGGGAATGCGTCAGCACGACGGCCGGCCCGATCCGCTCCAGCAGTGCAACGAGGCCGTCGCGGGTGCTTTCATCCATCAGCACGTTGTCGGTGATTGATGCCTCCTGCGAGGCAAAGAATTGCTCAAAGATCGGATCGCCCGCCTGGCCGGAGCCGGGCCACTGCGTGTGCAGCTTGGCTTGTGGCCAGAGATTGTAGCGTTCCGGAGCCGTGAAGCGCTGCTCCGTGCCGTGCGCCAGCGACGGCGCCGCCGCTCCTTGCGCTGCGGCGTAGTAGGCGGAGCGGCCGCGTCCCGGCTGATCCACAATGTAGACGGCGTAGCCCTGGCGCAGGAACCACTCGTTCCAACCGGGGCGACCATCGGGTGTTCCCAGGAAGTTCGTGCCAGTCTGGCCACCGCCATGCACCATCACCACCGGATAGGGCTTCACCGGGCCGGCCGGGACTTGGAACTGCACGAACATCTGCCCAGCCATGGCTTGGTCGCCGCCGGTCGGGAACAGATGGCCTCCCACAAAGAAGTATCCTTGTTTGGCGATCGACAAGGCCTGAGTGCTGTCGGTTGCAGTGGGCTGGGCAACAGGCTGGGCTGCCACGGGTCCGACCAACGCTCCGACCCCTAGCATGATCCCTGCCAGCAGGATGTGGCGCATCAGCATGATTTTCCTCCCAGGGTATTTTCTCCAACCCTACCTCTCCGAGGGACATCGTCAACTTGTCGGTCCATGAGCGTGACGAGGCCGACAACGCGGGCCAGGTCGAACACAAAGCGGCTGACAAGGAAGGCGCCTTCATTGGTATTATCGTTATCGTTGAAGCGTTAGGAGTCGCACGATGTCCGTGGTCGAGGAAGCCTGCAACATCACTGCTGAAGGACAAACCACCGTGCCCAAGGCCGTGCGCCAGGCGTTGGGGAGTGGCTATGGCAGGCGTATTGCTTTCCGGGTGACACGGCCTCGCGTCACGGTCCCTGCCTTGCCGGAGGAAAGTGACGCAGACCCGACCTTGACGCCCTTTCTGGCACTACTGGAAGCCGACCTGGCTACTCGGTTGGCTGAGGCCGTGTTCTCGCTCCCAGAGGAGCTGACAGCCGAGGTAGGGGAGGTGAACCCAAACGTCGCCATCGGGGGTGAGGTGAGCCTGTAGGGAGTGGCTGGGGCCGGGCCGGAGCGGTTGACGCCTCCACATGCCGACCCCTGTTTCTGGACCAGCTAAAATCGCTTATGGTGGCCATAGAGTGGGCTAAGCAGTCGGACCCGCGGGGGTGCAGGGAAACGGGCTACGCCATAGACAAGCAGGATTGCACGGTTTGTGGCCCGGACTGGGAACGGTTCGTGGTCTGCCAAGACCTGGCAGATGCTTCAATCATCAGGGGTCGATAGTCTCGCACAAGCGGGTGAAAAAGGAACGTCGTGCGCCTTGGCTGGACTGCGATCCGGGGGCAAGTCGGCGGCTGCCTGTAAACCAGCGCAGGTGTGGGACCCAAGGGGAATTTTGGGGTTCTCCCGCGCTTCCCGTGCTGTCGTTTCGGGGTTGGATGAGCAAGTGAGAGGGGCACTGCAGCCCCTTGTTGAAGATCCTCCTTGCCCACGCGCATATTGCCCCTGATTCCTGCCAGCCTTGCCGTCGTGGGGGTCGTGTCCACCGCCGATCACGTCGTCATCACATCCAGCCCGCGTCAGCCATCGGCCGTTTGCCCCGCCTGCGCCCAGGTGTCCCAGCGGCTTCACAGCCGCTACCAGCGCACCCTTGCCGACCTGCCTTGGCAAGGCCGTCCAGTGGCGCTGCGAGTCCAAGCCAGGCGGTTCCGCTGCCTGAACCCTTCCTGCGTCCGCCAGACCTTCGCTGAACGCCTGGCCGGGGTTGCGCCTGCAACCTCGGCGATGCCGTCCGCGCCGTGACCGGCCGCCATCATGCCGCGATCCGCCGCGCGGCGAAGCAGGCCGGCGAACAGGACAGCGTGTCGCTCCAGCCAGCACCGGCAGCTGAACCAGACAGCGCGCGGCCGAACGCGGCAGCGCGGCGCAGCCAGGCGTTCCTGGCCCGGCGGCAGGCCCGCTACGAGGACGCCGCACGGCTGCGCGCGGCAGGCGCTTGCATCGCGCGCATCGCCGCCCAGCTTGGCGCCGAGCGCA
>CAXTDP010000022.1:0-2741 GCA_964242295.1 uncultured Acetobacteraceae bacterium
TGCGCCGGCGTCGCCAGCGGGTTGGCCGGGATGAAGTTGTCCGGGTGGTTCAGGAAGTTGGGCGCGAAGAACACCAGCCCGGCGAACACCATCAGGTAGACGCAGATGCCGATGCTGTCCTTGGCGGTATAGTAAGGATGGAAGGGCAGGGTGTCCTGCGGCGTCTTCACGTCGATGCCCAGCGGGTTGTTGGACCCGGTGATGTGCAGCGCCACGATGTGCAGGAACACCACGCCGGTGATCATGAACGGCATCAGGTAGTGCAGGCTGAAGAAGCGGTTGAGCGTCGCGTTATCCACGTTCGGCCCGCCCAGCAGCCAAGTCTGGATGCCCTCGCCCACGAACGGTATGGCCGAGAACAACCCGGTGATGACCGTGGCGCCCCAATAGGACATCTGGCCCCAGGGCAGCACGTAGCCCATGAACGCCGTTGCCATCATCAGCAACAGGATCACCACGCCAAGCATGAAGATCAGTTCGCGCGGCGCCTTGTATGATCCGTAGTACAGCGCCCGGAAGATATGGATGTAGACCACGATGAAGAACATCGAGGCGCCGTTGGCATGGACGTAGCGCAGCAGCCAGCCGTAGTTCACGTCGCGCATGATGCGCTCGACGCTGTCGAAGGCCAGGCTGGTGTTGGCGGCGTAGTTCATGGACAGGAACACGCCTGTCGCAACCATGATCGCCAGCGATATCATCGCCAGCGCGCCGAAGTTCCAGAAATAGTTGAAGTTCTTCGGCGTTGGGAAGGAGCCGTACTCCTTCTGCATCATCGTGAAGACTGGCAGACGCGTATCTATCCAGTTGACGACGGGGTTCTCGAACTCGGACTTATGTAGGCCGGCCATGCTGTTTCTCCTCAGCCGATCTTGATCTTGGTGTCGCCCGTGAACGCATACGGCGGCAATGCGAGGTTCGCCGGCGCGGGTCCATGACGGACGCGCGCCGATGTGTCGTACTGGCTGCCGTGGCAGGGGCAGAACCAGCCGCCCCAATCGCCGCGCGGGTCGCTTGGCTTGTTACCCAGCGGAATGCAGCCCAGGTGAGTGCAGATGCCGATGGCGACGAGCCACTGCTCCTTGCCGGCCTTGACCCGGGATGCGTCGGTCGCCGGGTCAATCAGGTCCTTGAGCGGGGTGGCCTGGGCTGCCTTGATCTCGTCCGCGGTGCGGTGGCGGAGGAAGATCGGCTTGCCCTGCCAGACTGCGGTGATGCCTTGGCCCTCCTGGATCGGGGCCAGGTCAACCTCGATGCTGGACAGCGCCAGCACATCCTTGGCCGGCGCCATGCTGTCAACCAGCGGCCACGCCAGCGACACTGCGCCGATACCGGCCGCCGCACCGGTCAGCAGTTTCAGGAAGTCGCGCTTCGTCGGATCGGCATTTCCAACTGTCGTGATCGCTTGGCGGACGCTTGCGTGGTCTATGTCGGACATGGATTACCTCTATACTGGCCCGGGCCGGCGACGCGTCCCAAACCACTCCCGATGCCGTGGTTCATAGAGACCGGAACAGGCCCCTGCAACACAGCTCGACGTCAGCCAACTCTGTTTTGGGTAAATTGGAGGCTATTGAAGTGCCGCAAGTGCCTGGCCTGGAAGACTCTGCCGTGCTGACGGCCCCCTCTGCCCCACCGCCGCACGAGGCGATGAAGGGCGCTGCCCGCGCCTGGTTCGAGGCGCTGCGCGACGACCTGTGCGCCACGTTCGAGCGGATCGAGGACGAGCAGGCCGGCCCCCTGTCCGACCGTCCGCCCGGACGTTTCGTCCGCAAGCCCTGGTCCCGTCCAACCGACACCGGCGAGGAGGGGGGCGGCGGCGTCATCAGCGTCATGCAGGGCCGGGTGTTCGAAAAGGTGGGCGTGAACGTGTCCACCGTATGGGGCGAGTTCAGTCCAGAGTTCCGCGCCTCCATCCCTGGCGCCGCGCAGGACCCGCGCTTCTGGGCGTCCGGCATCAGCGTCGTCGCCCATCCGCAAAGCCCACTGGTGCCGGCGGCGCACATGAACACGCGCATGCTGGTCACGACGCGCGGCTGGTTCGGCGGCGGCGGCGACCTGACGCCGATGCGGCTGGACGCGCCGGACGCGCAGGAGGACGCGGCCACCTTCCACGCCGCGTTCCGCGCCGCGTGCGACCGGCACGGGTCCGGCTACTACGACGAGTACAAGGCTTGGTGCGACCGCTACTTCTTCCTGCCGCACCGCAACGAGCCACGCGGCGCCGGTGGCATTTTCTACGACCACCTGTTCAGCGGCGACGCGGCGGCGGACCTCGCCTTCACCCAGGATGTGGGCCGGGCCTTCCGCGACGGCTACGCCGCGATCGTGCGCCGCCGCATGGGCGCTCCCTGGACGGCAGGGGATCGCGACCATCAGTTGCTGCGCCGGGGCCGCTACGTCGAGTTCAACCTGCTGCACGACCGCGGCACGCTGTTCGGCCTCAAGACCGGCGGCAACGTGGAGGCCATCCTCATGAGCCTGCCGCCCGAGGTCCGGTGGGCCTGATGCTTGCCTAACGACCGTGACTGAGTACACTTGCGGACCAATAGGGGGACCGTGACATGTCAAAACCGCACCGTTTCGCCGCACTCGGCCTGGCTTTCGCGCTGCTGGCCGGCCTGGTGCCGCCAGGCTGGGCGCAAACGCCGCAGCCTACCAGGCCAGCAACCGTCCCTGCCCGGCCTCCGGCGCCGGTCACACCGCCGGCACCTGTGGCTCGGCCGGCACCACCGGCTGCC
>CAXTDP010000022.1:2751-20772 GCA_964242295.1 uncultured Acetobacteraceae bacterium
GACTTCATGAAACGCACCAGCTTCATCGGCTGCACCTGCCGCGACGACGGGCAACCGCGTTGACATTAATGCCGCGCCGGAAGCCCAGTTGGACAGTTTGCCCGGCATTGGCCCGGTCCGCGCCAAGGCCATCATCGCTGGCCGCCCCTATGAGGATCTCCAGGACCTGGTGAAGAAGAAGGTGCTGACCCCCGGGGTGTTGGCTGGCATCAAGGACCGGATCGCCTTGGCCAACATCAACACTTCCAGCGTCGCAGACATGCAGCGCACGCTGCCCGGCGTCGGCGACGTGCGCTCCAAAGCCATCGTGGCCAACCGGCCCTACGCCACGCCTGCCGACCTGGTCGCCAAGAAGGTGCTGACCCCCGGAGTGTATGACGGCATCAAGGATCTTATCGCCTACTGATGCCGTCGCCAGACTGGCAGGACGTGCGCTTGCGTCAGAGTTGGGCGCAGACCGACTCGGCCAGATCCGCAGGCCCGTGCAGGCCAACGCTACTCAGGCGCGGGCGCGCCACGCAGCCGCTTGACCGCACCCCGCTGCACCTTGGCCTCGACGCGCTTGCGGCGGGCAGCCTTGCTGGGCTTGGTGGCACGACGGAACACCGGCACGACCGCGGCCTCCTGCAGCAGGGCCACAATCCGGTCCTGCGCGTCCTGACGGTTGCGGTCCTGCGACCGGTGCTGCTGCGCGATGATGACCAGCACGCCATCGGATGTAACCCGGCGGCCGCCCAGCACCTCGGCCCGCGCGCGCAGGCCTTCCGGCAGGCTGCCGGAGCGGCGCAAGTCCAGGCGGACCTGAACGGCTGTGGACACTTTGTTGACGTTTTGGCCGCCCGGGCCGGAGGCGCGAACGAAGGTCTCCTCGATCTCGCGCGGGTCGAAGGCGATGCCGGGCGCGATGGGAATGAAGATCATGTGTCTCGGCGGGGTTGGTTGGGGCGGAAGGATTCGAACCTTCGAATGGCGGATTCAAAGTCCGCTGCCTTACCGCTTGGCGACGCCCCATCGCATTCAGCGCGTCCTGTCATTAGGCGCTGCCGGGCCGGTCCGTAAAGCCCCCGCCCCAGGCCCACCAGGGTGGCGGTGCCCTGTCGGCGACAGCCGATGCCGCGCTCGCGTCGGGGAACACGCCGAAGCAGGTGGCGCCCGATCCGCTCATGCGCGCCAGCAGGCAGTCTGGCTGCGCCCGCAGCCAGGCCAGCACGTCGCCAACCACAGGGCACAGCCGCAGGGCCGGCGCCTCCAAGTCGTTGCCCAGGGCCGACAGGTCCCGTGCCATGGCGGCTGCGTCGGGCCAGGAGCCCGGCAGCAACGCATGCTTCGAGAATGGCCCGGTGCGGGCGCGGAACACCTCCGGCGTGGATACCGCGACGCCGGGGTTGACCAGCACGGCGCCGAATGGCGGCAATGACGGCGCCGGGCTGAGCTGCTCCCCCGTGCCGCCCATGCGTGCGGCTTGCCCAGCCATGCAAACCGGCACATCCGCGCCCAATTCCCGCGCAAGCTCCTGCAGCACACCACCCGGCAAGCCGACCGACCACAACCGCGACAGCAGCCGCAGTGCCGCGGCAGCATCGGCCGAGCCGCCGCCGATGCCGCTGGCAACCGGCAAGCGCTTGTCCAATACCAGGGCCGCCCCAGCGGTAACGCCGGACCGTTCCGCCAAAGCGCGTGCAGCACGCAACACCAAGTTGTCCGGTTCGGCGTCCAGCCCGGCTCCGAAAGGTCCGGTGACGGTCAGGGCCAAATCGGGCGCATGCCCAGCAGTCAGCCGGTCCGCGGCGCCAGGAAACACGGCCAGGCTGTCTAGCAGATGATAGCCGTCGGAACGCCGACCCACGACATGCAGGAACAGGTTGACCTTCGCCGGGGCAAGCTCAGCCAGCAGCGCCTGCGGCGCCGGCGCGTTCAGGGGACGGATGGCGGTGGTCCGGCGTCCTCACCGGGCGGCAAGGCGGCGAGCTTGGCCTCGATCCGGGCGGCCTCCGCCGGCTCAGGCTGCAGGATCAGCGCGCTGCGCCATTGGAAAGCGGCTTCCCGCTTGCGGCCCGCTGCCTCCAGGGCGTCGCCAAGGTGGCCGTTGACCGTCGCGTCGCCCGGCATCAGCGTCACCGCACGCTCCAACTGCTGCAAGGCGCCGTCCTTGTCGCCCTGCAGCAGCAGGATCCAGCCGAGGCTGTCCACGTAGGACCCCTCCTCCGGGCGCTGCTCCACCGCACGCTCGACCATGGCGCGGGCGCGGTCCAGGTTGCGGCCTTGGTCGGCCCAGGCATAGCCCAGGTAGTTCAACACCCCGGGCTGGTCCGGCGACAGCTCCAGCGCAAACAGGAAGTCGGCCTCTGCCCTCGGCCACTGCCCCGCCCGCTCCAGCGCGATCCCGCGTTCGTAGAACAGCGGCCAGCTGGCACGGGTCGGCGTGCCGACGCGGGCAACGGCGCGGTCGAATGCCGCCACGGCCTCTGGAAACCGGCTGTGCCGGCGCAGCATGTCACCGAGTTCCGCCAGCGGCTCCGGCCGCTCGGGATGGTCGGCAGCCAGGGTTTCCAGCACCGTTGCCGCCTCATTCGTCCGGTCCAGCTCGTCCAGCAGGTTGGCCCGGCGCAGCATTATCACCGGCGCCAGTGCATCCGACGGCGACGCGGCAGCAAGCGTGTCCAACGCGGCCTCCGGCAGCTTGCCGATGTCCTGGATGTCGGACAACAGCAGCAGCGCCGGGGCAAAGTCCGGGCGCATGTCCAGGGAAAGGCGCAATAGAAGCTGAGCCAGGTCGTTCGCATTCTGCTGGCGCAGCGTCGCGGCCATCGCAAGATAAACCTCGGCCAGCCCGTCGGCGGCGTTGCGCACAACTGGCGCCTCGGCCTGCTGGACCAAGTTCCCGCGGGCCAAGGCCAACTCGCCATCGCCCGCGACCAAATCCGACACCAGGGCCGCAGCGCCAGCGGGATCGCCACTGCGCGCCTGCCAGCTTGCCAGGACCTGGGCAAGACGCAGGTTCAGGCCCCCATACTCCACACGGGCAGCGGCGTAGAGCCGAGCCGCCTCATCCCGCCGGCCCGCAAGGTCATCGGCTAGCGCAAGGTGCAGGGTCAGGACCGGACGGTTGCGCCCAGCCTCAACGGCCGATTGCAGGAGCGAGATGGCCGCATCCGGCTGGCCGCCGCCAAGCTGCGCCCAGGCCACCAGCAGCGGTCGCAGCGCCTCCACGAGCGTGCTGCCACCCGGCAAGGTGTCGAACCCACCTGCTGCGGCCCGCCAGTTGCCAGCCTTGGCCTCATGGTTGGAAAGCACGAGCCGCGCGACGGGGTTGTCCGGCAGGCTTATGGCTATGCGGACCGCATCAGGTCGCGCGGCCATTACCGATGCGATGAACGCCTGGTTCGTCAGCTCCGGCAGGCCAGGCTCCAGTGTCAGCGCGGCTTCCAGCTTGTCGGCCGCCACCAGAAGGTCGGCGTGCTGGACCGCAAAGCGGCCCTGCAGGTAATCGCCGAACGCCCCGGTGCCGACGAAATGGGTCGTACCGTCTGCTGGGTCCGGGCCGTAATCACCGGCGGCGCCCCCAAACACGACGGCCAGGGCGAGCAAGGCAGCGCGAGAGTGCCGCATCGCTTACATCCCGGCCGGATAGTTGGGACCGCCAGCGCCTTCCGGCACCTGCCAGTTGATGTTCTGGGTGGGATCCTTGATGTCGCAGGTCTTGCAGTGGACGCAGTTCTGCGCGTTGATCTGCAAGCGGTGATGGCCGCCCTCGGTTTCCACGGCCTCGTAAACGCCTGCGGGGCAGTAACGGCTTTCCGGGCTGGCGAAGCGCTCCCAGTTCACGCCCTCCCATCGGCCGGGGTCCTTCAATTGAAGGTGGGCCGGCTGATTTTCCTCGTGGTTGGTGTTGCTGATGAACACCGAGGACAGGCGGTCGAAGGTCAACGTGCCATCCGGCTTGGGATAGGCGATCTTCGCCGCCGCCGCGGCGGGGCGCAGGCTCTCGTAGTCGGCATGGGCGTGACGGAACGTCCAGGGCGCCTTGCCGCGCAGCACGAAGGTGTCGAGCGCCGAATAGGCGATGCCGCCATACAGCCCCAGCTTGGCAAAGGCAGGGCGGATGTTCCGGGCGCCGTGCAGCTCCGTATGCAGCCAGGAGGACCGAAACCTATTCTCATAGGAGTCAGGCTCCGCCGGCCGGCCATTGGCCAGCGCATCTGCCACGGCCTCGGCTGCGAGCATGCCGGACTTCATCGCAGCATGGGTGCCCTTGATCTTCGGCACGTTCAGAAAACCGGCGGTGTCGCCGATCAGCGCGCCGCCGGGGAACGTCAGCTTCGGGATGCTTTGGAAGCCGCCCTCGCTCAGCGCCCGCGCACCATAGCTGATGCGCCGTCCCCCCTCGAAGTGCTTGCGTATGGCAGGATGGGTCTTGAAGCGCTGCATCTCGTCGAACGGGGACAGCCAGGGGTTGCTGTAATCGAGGCCGACGACGAAGCCGTAGGATACCAGGTTGTTGCCGAAGTGATACAGCCAGGAGCCGCCGTAGGTGCGGCTGTCCAGCGGCCAGCCGACGGCGTGCTCGACCAGGCCGGGCCGGTGGTTCTCTGCCGGTATTTCCCAGAGTTCCTTGATGCCGATGGCGTAGGTCTGCGGGTCGCGGCCGGCGCGCAGGTCAAAGCGGTCGGCCACCTGCTTGGTGAGCGATCCGCGGCAGCCCTCGGCGAACAGGGTGTAGGGCGCGCGCAGCTCCATGCCGGGCTGGTAGTTGGCGCCGTGCTCGCCGGACTTCTCGATGCCCATGTCGCCGGTGGCGACGCCGACGACCCGGCCGTCCTCGATCAGGACCTCGGCGGCGGCGAAACCCGGGTAGATCTCCACGCCCAGCGCTTCCGCCTGTTGGCCCAGCCACCGGCAGACTTCGCCCAGGCTCACGATGTAGTTGCCATCGTTGTGCATCTGCGGCGGCGTCGGCAGCTTGAAGGCGCGGGTCGCCGTCAGGAACAGGAAGCGGTCGTCGGTGGCTTTGGTGGTCAGTGGCGCCCCACGCTCCTGCCAGTCGGGCAACAACTCGGCGAGTGCCCGCGGCTCGATCACGGCGCCGGACAGGATATGGGCGCCGACCTCGCCACCCTTTTCCACCACGCAGATCCCGGCATCAGGCGCCAGTTGCTTCAGGCGTATGGCGGCGGCCAGGCCAGCCGGGCCGGCGCCTACTACCACCACATCAAATTCCATTGCCTCGCGCGGGGCAGCGTCCTCGGTCATCCAGTCCTCCGTCCCTACTGCTTCCCTTGAAGCAGCGGGGTTGTTGTTGCACGGCATCGGTGCTTGCGGCCGACGCCACCTAGCCGGGAGATGGGGTCGCCTGCGGGTTGTGCAAAACCTGGGACCGCCACATTTTCGGAACTATGTCATACCGGCAGGCGGCGCACATCCCACCCATCGCTGGCACTGCGTCTCGCACCGTATCTTGGGCGGCGCCGTGATGGACGACCTCACCGCATTGCGCCTCCTGGTGGAGTGGGGCGCCGACGAGGCGCTGACGGATGCGCCGGTGGACCGCTTCGCCCCGCAGGCGGCGGGCGCCACCGCGGCAAACCAGGGACCGGCCCAACCATCCTTGCGTCCGGCGGCTGCGACCTTCAGGCCACCTATGCGCGGGGTGGCGGCTGCGTCGCAGGCAGGCGCGCTGGCGGCAGCCGCGGCGAGCCTCGACGCGCTCCATGCCGCCCTCGATGGGTTTGAGGGCTGCCCGTTGCGTGTCACCGCGACCAACACCGTGCGTCCGTCCGGCAACCCGGCCGCCGGGCTGGTCCTGATTGCGGACGCGCCAGGGGCGGAGGACGACCGTACCGGCGCCGCCTTCTCCGGTCCCACCGGGCAGATGCTGGACCGGGTGCTGGGCAGCATCGGGCTGGACCGCTCGGCGGTGCTGCTGACCCACCTCGTACCCTGGCGTCCGCCCGGCAGCCGTGCGCCGAACGAGGCCGAAGTGCAGATTTGCCTGCCCTTCCTGCACCGCCTGCTGGCTCTGACCCGGCCGCGCCGCATCCTGCTGGTCGGGGCGGGGCCGGCCAAGGCGCTTGCAGGCGCTACCGAGGGAGTGCGGCGCCTGCGCGGACGCTGGCTGCCCGTGCCGATCGAAGGCGCGGAGTCCCCGGCACAGGCGTTGGCGCTGCCGCCGCAGGACCACTGGATGCGCTCGGCAACAGGCAAACGCAGTCTTTGGGCCGATCTCTTGGAGTTGCGGCAAAGCATTGATCAAGCTTGATAGGGTATAAACCCTCACAGAACGTTTATTGACATTGGTTGACGTAAGTTCACGCATTGTCTTGAAAGGCTAGGTTAACGCGTGTAGCTGCCGACCTATGCAAGGGACTAGCCGCGTGTTTTCTCGGATACAAGCTGTCCGGGCCTTCATTGCTGGGGCTGCGATCCTCGCCGGTGCTGCGGCACCGGATAAGCAGGCCGACGCCGTGTTGGACGATCCACAAGGGGACGTGGCCTTCGCGGTTCCACGCCTTCCTCCGGTCGCCCATGCGTCCATGGCGCTGCCACAGCCGTTGCCGCCGAGCGAGGCGCAACGCATCCGCCATGTCCTGGAATTGCAGCGGACCGGCGCCGGATTGGGCGAGGGCGCTTCGCTGCCCGACGGGCCGCTGACTGGGTATGTCCAGACTGGGCACCTGCTGACTGGTCATGTGCTGGCGGATCGCCTGTTGCGCTTGGGCGCGGCAGCCGGGGCCGAGCCGTTGCGGGCTTGGCTCGCGCGCTACTCCGACCTGCCCGACGCCCCTGCGATCCATGCTCTGCTGCTGACCCAGCTACCCCGGGGCGCGGCGCCCCCGCCCGCTCCGCCGCCGGTCCCCTCCTTATCGCCGGGGGCACCCGTGACGCCCCCGGATGACGTGGACCTGACCGGGCGCGAGCTGGATCGGGACCCCGAGTTCGACCGCAGCGTGCTGGACACGGCCCGAGCTGGGCACGCCGACGGCGCCATACGCCTGATCGCCCATGCGCACAGCTTGGACCGCCTGTATGGCGCGGTGCTGCGGGCCGAGGTGGCGCAGATCCTGTTCACCCAGGGCCGGGACCGCGAGGCGCTCAGTTTGGCCGAGGACGCGCACCGGCGTGCCGGCGGCGCCTTTGGCCTTGCGCCCTATGTTGCAGGGCTGGCGGCATGGCGCTTGGACCAGGCGGACGTGGCACGTTCCATGTTCGTGGCCTCTTACCGCGCGCCGCTGTCCAGCCCCAGCCGGCGGTCCGGCGCAGCGTTCTGGGCGGCGCGGGCCGAGTTGCGCTGCCACAACCTAGCCGGCTACTCCCCCTGGATGCAGCGCGCGGCGGAGAACCCGCGTGCCTTCTATGGCCTGATTGCCCGCCGTGCACTTGGCCTCGGCGCCGGCACCACCAGACCATTCGCCGGCGGCACACTGGGCCAGGCCGACCTGGATGCCATCGCCGCCGCTCCACAGGGAAACCGCGCCTTCGCCCTGCTGCAGGTCGGCCAGCCCGCACGGGCGGAGGCCGAGTTGCGGCAGCTTTGGGCGGCGACGCGGGAGCAGCCAGGCTTCTCAAGGTCTATCTTCTTGGTGGCCCAGGCGGCTGGTCTGGACGACTTGGCGGCGCAGCTTGCGCCTTTGGTGCAGGCCGTGGGCGAGGGCGCCGCGATGCGCCTGCCGACCACGGGCTTCCGCCCGACTGGCGGGTTCCGCATTGACCCGGCGCTGATGTATGGCCTGGCCCGGCTGGAGTCGAACTTTGACCCGCAGGCGGTTTCTCGCGCCGGGGCGCGGGGGCTGATGCAGATCATGCCGATCACCCTGGAGCAGGTGCTGCGGGACAGCCCCGCCGCTTCCAACCGGGTGAAGTTGCATGATCCCGCCACGAACCTCGACCTCGGACAACGCTACCTCATCCAGCTTGCCCGATTCGACAGCGTCGCCGGCGACCTGATCCGCCTGTTGGCCAGCTACAACGCCGGACCCGGCAGCTACGCCCGCTGGGCCGGGACCATCCGGCACGGGGGCGACCCGCTTTTGTTCATCGAGAGCGTGCCGCTCGACGAGACCCGCGCCTACATCCCTCACGCCCTCGCGTTGACTTGGCTGTATGCGGCCCAGCTTGGACTGCCCGCGCCCAGCCTGGACGAGATTGCCGCCGGGGAGTGGCCAACGTTTCAGGAGCGTGCGCCGGAAGCGGACCTGCCCCGGACGGCGCGGGCCAGCCGGGGGCTGGTCGCCCAGCTTCGCTGACCCCACATCCGAGGGGCTAGGATAGCGGCGCAAAGGGGTCCCATGTCGCAGATTGACCAAAGCCGGCTGTTCGTGCCCGTTACCATCGCTGTGCTGACTGTGTCGGACACCCGGACCGCGGCGGATGACCGCTCTGGCGACGTGCTGGCAGCGCGGATCACCGGCGCCGGGCATCGGGTTGGCGACCGCGCCATCGTGCGTGACGACTCGGCGCTGATCGAGGCCCGGCTGCGCGGCTGGATCGCTGACCCCGGCATGGACGCCGTCATCACCACCGGCGGCACTGGCGTGACTGGGCGCGACGTGACGCCGGAGGCATTCGACCGCGTGGTGGAAAAGCGCATCGAGGGGTTCGGCGAGCTGTTCCGGATGCTCAGCTACCAGAAGATCGGCACATCCACGATGCAGTCGCGGGCGATGGCCGGAGTCGCAGGCGGCACTTACCTGTTTGCCCTGCCGGGCAGCACCGGGGCGGTCAAGGACGCCTGGGACGATATTCTGGTCTGGCAGTTGGACAGCCGCCACCGTCCCTGCAACTTGGTGGAGCTGATGCCGCGATTGCAGGAACACCTGCGCGCCGCGGAGTAGTCCATCCTTCTCCCTTTCCCTTCGGGAGAGGGCCGGGACAAGGGGATCTTGGCTGCGCGCGGAGGCACCGCATTCGCCATCAGCAAGGCGTCTTGGGGCGACACGCAGTGTTTGCCTTCCCCCTCACTCCAACCCTTTCCCGGAGGGAGAGGGAGCAGCGGCGACTGCTATTTTGTTCCTCTTGCGTTCTTGACAGAGCTATGCTGTCCCGTTCATAACCTGTCAGGAACGCACAGGGAACGCAGACATGCCCGATGGGTCCATCAGCCCCCGCGACTTGTCCCGGACCGCTTGGGACGATGATGCGCTGACCGCCTTCGCCCTCAGCAGCCTGGCTGAGCCGGTGCCGTCCGACGAAGCGCCCAGCCACGCCAGGCAAGGCCGCGGCGCCACCCTCAATCCGCAACCTCGCTTCGACCGTCACGGCACCGTTCCAACCGGAGACGGATGGGATGTGGATTTGGCCGACCTGCCGCCGCTGCCGACGGTGCTGGTGCGCGACGCCAGCCGGTCTGCCATCAGTTGGAACGACAGTCCCGACCTCGGCTTCGACCGCGCGGTCAATCCATATCGCGGATGCGAGCATGGGTGCGTTTACTGCTACGCCCGGCCCAGCCACGCCTATCTCGGCTACTCGCCGGGGCTGGAGTTCGAGACGCAGATCGTCTTCAAGCCGGACGTCGCCGCCCTGCTGGAGCGGGAGTTGCGCAAGCCCGGCTACGTCGCGCGCCCGATGGTGCTCGGCTCCAACACCGACCCTTATCAGCCTGTGGACCGCACCCTGCGCCTGACCCGCGCCGTGCTGGAAGTGCTGGAACGGTTTGGCCATCCCGTCAGCATCGTCACCAAGTCCGCCGGAGTGCTGCGCGACCTCGACATCCTGCGCCGGATGGCTGCCCGCGGGTTGGTGCGGGTGTGGCTGTCGGTGACGACCCTGGACCCTGGCCTGGCCCGGCGAATGGAGCCGCGCGCCGCCACCCCGTCCCGCCGCCTCGCCGCAATTCAGGCGCTAGCTGAGGCTGGCATACCTGCAGGCGTGCTGGCCGCGCCGATGATCCCCGGCCTGAACGACATGGAGCTTGAGGGCATCTTGCAGGCAGCGCACCGGCATGGGGCGCAGCACGCGGGCTATGTCCTGCTGCGGCTGCCGCACGAGCTGCGGGACCTGTTCACGGCCTGGCTGCACGAGCATGTCCCAGACCGTGCCCGGCGCGTGCTGGCGCTGGTCCGGCAGACCCGCGCCGGGGAGCTGAACGACAGCGAGTTCGGGCGGCGGTTCGGCGGTACCGGGGATTATGCCGGGCTGCTGGGGCAGCGGTTCGCGCGGGCGATGCGGCAGCTTGGGTTCGAAGGACGGGAGGGGTTGGACTGCAGGCAGTTCCGGCTGCCGGCACAGGCGGGGGAGCAGCTCTCGCTGCTGTAAGCGAGGCCTGCTAGCGTTCCGGCATGCGGCCGGACTTCACGCGGGAAACAGGGCATGGCGGGTGGGTGGCCGGTGTGGATGAGGCTGGCCGCGGGCCGCTGGCCGGGCCGGTGGTGGCTGCCGCCGTCGTGTTTCCCCGTGGCGTGACGGATGCGCTGGCGGCGCTGCTGGACGACTCGAAGAAACTAAGCGCTCCGGCGCGAGAGGCTGGCTTTGCCGCACTGGCCACCAGCGGCGCATGGGTCGGCATTGGTGCGGCGTCGGTTGCAGAGATCGGCCGCCTCAATATTCTCCGAGCTTCCTTGCTGGCGATGCGCCGGGCCGTGCTGCGCCTGCCAACCTGCCCCGACCTGGCCCTAGTGGATGGCAACCAAGCGCCGTCGCTACCCTGCCCGGTGCAATGCGTGGTCGGCGGAGATGGCTTGTCCCTGTCCATCGCCGCCGCCTCCATCGTGGCGAAGGTCGTGCGGGACCGGGCGATGGCGCGCCTGGCCCGGCGCTACCCGGCCTATGGCTGGGACGGCAACGTCGGGTATGGAACGGCGTCGCACCGGGCGGCGCTGGAACGTGTCGGCCCGTGCCGACACCACCGTACCGGGTTCGGTGCGGTAAGGCGTCTCATCGAAGCTGCCGGTTGACGCGGCTTCCGGCGCATCGGCAAGGTGCTCCGGTTTGAAGTCGTGAACGCGATGGGGCGTAGTGGAAGCAACCCAGGATTTACCGTTGGACCAGGTGCTGCTCGGCGACTGCATCCCGATGATGCGGATGCTGCCGGCGGCTTCAGTCCACTGCGTCTTCGCCGACCCACCCTACAACCTGCAGCTCAAGGGGGAGCTGCGGCGCCCGGATGACAGCCTGGTGGACGGGGTGGACGACGAGTGGGACAAGTTCGGCGACTTCGCCGCCTATGACGACTTCACCCGCAGATGGCTCGGCGAGTGCCGGCGCCTGCTGCAGAAGGACGGCACGATCTGGGTGATCGGCGCCTATCACAACATCTTCCGAATCGGCGCCATCCTGCAGGATCTCGGCTTCTGGATCCTGAACGACGTGGTGTGGCGCAAGGCCAACCCGATGCCCAACTTTCGCGGGCGCCGCTTCACCAATGCGCACGAGACGTTGATCTGGGCCGCACGAGGACAGGACAGCCGCCACCGCTTCAACTATCAAGCGATGAAGGCCCTTAACGACGACCTGCAGATGCGCAGCGACTGGTTCCTGCCGCTCTGCACCGGGCCAGAGCGGCTGCGGAACCAGCATGGCCTGAAGCTGCATCCGACGCAGAAGCCGGAGGCGCTGCTGCACCGTATCCTGATGGCCAGCACCGCGCCGGGCGACGTGGTGCTGGACCCTTTCCTCGGCACCGGCACCACGGCCGCGGTCGCCAAGCGCCTGCACCGCCACTTCATTGGCATCGAGCGGCACCCGGCCTATGTCGAGGCCGCCATCGGCCGGGTCCGGCGGGAGCGCCCGGCCGCCGCGGACGGCATGACGATGACGCCGAACAAGCGGGAAGTGGCGCGCGTGCCCTTCGGCAGCCTGGTCGAGCGCGGACTGATCGCACCCGGCACCGAGGTCGTGGACAAGCAGCGCCGGGTTCGGGCCACGGTGTCCGCAGACGGCACGCTGCTGTCCGGCACCCTGCGCGGCAGCATCCACCAGGTCGGCGCCGCGGTGCAGAACGCGCCGAGCTGCAACGGCTGGACGTTCTGGCACTTCGACCGCGGCGGCGCCCTGGTGGCGCTGGACGTGCTTAGGACGGAATCGGCTCTCTGACGGCGGGCTCCGCTGGCGCCATCTCGGCGGCAGCCTGGCGCGCGGCTTCCGCGGCCACCACGCAGGCGTTCACGGCGTCTCGCAGGGTCGTCACGTAATGGTCCGCGCCGACTGCGGCGTGCACCCGCTCATCGGCCAGGATCGCCTGGTCGGCCTGCCAGAGTCCCGCGACGACCGTCGCCGATGGCATCCGCGCCCGCAGCCGGCGCATCAGGTAGCGGAGCGCGGACGCGTTGCCGCCTGCCTCCAGGTAGGAGACGCACACCATCGCAACCCCAGTCACGTCCAGTGAGGCTATGCCGCCGCGGGACACGGCCTCCTGGCTGACGACGCGGGCGCGCAGGCCATGCTTGGCCAGCAATTGCGCCAGCATGGCCCCTGCTGCCTCATCGAGGGGGCCGCGTGCGGCCACGCACAGCACCGGAGCGGGACCGGACCATGCCGGCGCCAAGGGTCCGGCGTCTGCGTCTATCCCGGCAGGTACCGCCAGCCGCGGCGGCTCGGGCGCCGTGCGGGACGCCGGGGCGCTGGCCTCCGGCTTCCCGGCCGGGGCTTCCACGTCCTTGTGGTCCGCCAAATCCACCACGATCCCGTCAATCGCGTCCTGGATGTTGCGAAGCTGCTCGTCGCTCAGCACGCCGCGCACCGAGTCGTTGGCCGCAAGCTGCAGGCCGTGCAGCGCCACCTCGTCGTAGTACGAGGACAAGGAGCGGTCGCGCAGCAGGACTTCCGCCTGATCCAGCGCCTCGTCGGCATCGCCGGCCAGGATGCGCTGGTAGAAGCTTTCCGCGGGCGTCAACGCGGGCTGGTCGCCCAGCAGGACGTCAATGAACTCCAGCCGTTCGATGTGGCGGCCCAATACGACCAGGCAGAGGGACAGCGGCATGGACAGGATCAAGCCGACGGGTCCCCACAGCCAGGTCCAGAAGATGGCGGAGATCACGACCGACACCGGCGACAATCCGGTGCTGTGGCCATACAGCAGCGGCTCGATCACCTGGCCGGTCACCCCTTCCAGCACCACGAAGAATGCGGCGGTTTCCAACACCATCGTCCAGCCAGGGTCCACCGCCGCCGCGAGCGTCAAGGGGAACAGGGCCGATCCGATGGCGCCGACATAGGGGACAAAGCGCAGCAGCGCGGCGATGATGCCCCACAGCGCCGGGCTGGGAATGCCGATCAGCCACAGCCCCAGCGTGACCACGACGCCGAAGCTGGCGTTGAGCGCAAGCTGGGTCAGGAAGTAACGGCTGAGCCGCGCCGCCGCGTCGTCCATCGCCGCCGTCGTGCGGTGCAGGTCGCCGGAGCCGAACAGACGGATGAGGCGGTCCCGCAGGTCCTCCTTCTGCATCAGGATGAACACCGCCACGATGAAGACGATGCCCATGGTCGCCAGCGGCGACAGCACGGGGGTCAGCACGCGCTCCGCCAGTTCCAGCGGGGCAGGATCGGGCTGGTGCACCTCCACCGGGATCGGCGCGGGCTTCGAAGGCTGGTCTGCGGCAGGCGCGTCAGCGGCTGCGGGCTTGGCCGGCGCGGCAGGCGTTGTCTGTTGGCCGAGCTGGTTGGTAAGACTGGTCATGCGGCTGACCGCGAAGCCACGAACGGCGTCCACCTTGTGCTCGATGGTCGAGGCATAGCGGGGCACGTCGCTGGCTAGCTGCGCCACCTGGGTGCCGATCACCGCGCCCAGCGCCAGGATCACGCCGAGCGCCAGGACCACGGCGCTGACCACGGCCGGCACCCGCGGCAGCCCGATCCGGCGGAGCAGCATCAGCAGCGGCGCCAGCACGAAGGACAGCAGGATCGCGAGCGTGATCGGGATCAGCACCTCGCGCGCTAAATACAGCCCGGCAATCACCACGACGCCGACGAGCAAGGCGGTCAGCCCCTGCAGTCCCGGCAGCTCTGCTGGAGCTACCTTGGTCTTGAGCCGGCTGGCGTTGGCTTCGGGCATGGCGGCGGGACTTTCAGACAGAGAATGTATGACCCTCTAACGTGCGGGAAGTGAAATTGGTACATACCTGCCGCAGCTTTTCGCGCGGTTGTGGCTGGGGGTCCGCGCACCATCTCAGCCGTATGGCCCAGTCTCGTTCGGACTACGATGTGGTCGTCCTGGGCGCTGGGGCGGCCGGCATGATGTGCGCCATGACGGCGGGTGCGCGGGGCCGGCGCGTGTTGCTGCTGGACCATCTGCCGCAGGCCGGCGCCAAGATCCTGATCTCCGGCGGCGGGCGTTGCAACTTCACCAACGAGCATGCCCAGCCCGACCGGTTCCTGTCGGCGAATCCGCGCTTCTGCACCGGCGCCCTGCGGCGATACACCGCGGCGGACTTCATCGCGCTGGTACAGAAGCACGGCATTCCCTACCACGAGAAGACGTTGGGCCAACTGTTCTGCGATGGCTCGGCCCGGGCCATCGTTGCCATGCTGCTGGAGGAGTGCGCCGCGGCCGGGGTGGAGATGCGGCTGGGCCAGGCCGTGACGGAGGTGGGACGCGCCGACCGCTTCCGGATCGAGGCTGGCGGCGAAACCGTGCATTCCGCCTCGCTGGTTCTGGCCACGGGTGGGCTGAGCATCCCCAAGATGGGCGCCACCGGCTTCTCGCACGACCTGGCCCGGCAGTTCGGCCTGCCGGTGACGGCGCTGCGGCCGGGTCTGGTGCCCCTGACGTTCGGTGGCGACATGCTTGGGCTGATGCGGCCCCTCAGCGGAGTCGCCTTGCCGGTGGTGGCGGCGTCCGGCCGGCACAGCTTCCCCGAGGCCATGCTGTTCACCCATCGCGGCCTGTCCGGCCCGGCCATCCTGCAAGCGTCGTCGCTGTGGCGGGAGGGTGATGCGCTGCGGGTGGACATGCTGCCGGGCACAGACGCCCGCGCCCTGCTCCTGGCCCGCAAGCGTGCCCGGCCGCGTGCGGAGGCCCGCACCGTGCTGTCCGAGGTGCTGCCGGCCCGGTTGGCGCAGGCGCTTGCCGCGGCGCACCTGCCGCCGGGCAACCTGGCCGACCTGCCGGACCGCACGCTGGGCCGGCTTGGAGAGATGCTGAACGGCTGGACCCTGCAGCCCGACGGCACCGAGGGCTACGCCAAGGCGGAGGTGACGCTGGGCGGCGTGGACAGCCGGGCGCTGTCCTCGAAGACGATGGAGGCGGTGTCCGTCCCCGGCCTGTATGTCGTCGGCGAGGCCGTTGACGTGACGGGGTGGCTTGGCGGCTACAACTTCCAATGGGCCTGGTCGAGCGGCTGGTGCGCGGGGATGGCGGCCTGACAGCGCGAGAGGGGTCGCCGGACCTGATCCAAGGCCGTATCAGCCCCCTCTCTTTCCGGGGGAGGGGGTCTTGGGGCACCGACTTGGTTAGAGCAGGGACGAGCGCCAACAGCACCGCCAGGTTCCGCGCCGCAGCCAAGCCCCCCTCACCCCGGCCCTCTCCCGGAGGGAGAGGGAGAAGACGGTGCCTGTTGCTACCGGTGATCCCCAAATAAAGGGCGCAACGTGTCAGCGGGAATGGCGGTCCCGCCCGCCCCGTCCGTTCGGCCAGTGGATTGGACGCCAGCCACCCGCCAAACTCCTGCAGCGTCGCGCGCCAGCACTGGTGCGCCGCTGGTGCCGTGCGTGCCCTCGCAGTCATGCACCAGCACGGCGGCGGGGCCGCGGCCGGCGTAGCCCTGCAACGTGCATGCGTCATCGGCCAGCACAGCTTCGGCCCGGTCCTGGCCGTAGCCGCCCAGCATCAACGGCGTGCCGGGCGGCAGTGGCGCGTCAACGAGCGGAAGCGTGCGGCTGGCCAACGCCATCGGCCGCGGCAACCGCAGGATGGCGACGTCCCGCGCATTGGCTGACGGTCCGGCACCGGGATCATAGCCCGGGGCGACCGTGTAGGATGCGGCGACCTGGTGTTTTACGAAGTCGCCGTGGTTATAGCCCAGCAACAGATGAACCGATCCAGCCGGGGCGAAGTGACCGAGCCGCCGGCTATAAAGACAGTGCGCCGCTGTCACGGCCGTCTGCGGATCAACCAGGAAAGCCGTGCATCGCACCGCACCTGGGACTTGCAGCCGCATCAATGCGGCCCAAGGCATTGCGCCGGTATCTATTACGACCCGGCGGTCGTTTCCACCAACTCCTGGAAGGGTGGCGCCGCACGTCAAGAGCGCCAGCAGCGCGGCGACCCCGTGAGGGCCACCGCGCCGTGGTAGGTCAGGCGTTTTCGACGGACACAGCTTCTGGCCCACGGCGACCGTCGGCAACCTGCATCTTGACAGTCTGGTTAGGCTCCAGCCCGCTCAGCCCACCGCGGTTCAGGGCCGAAATGTGGACGAACACATCCTTGCCGCCGCCGTCCGGCATCACGAAGCCGAAACCTTTCTCGGTGTTAAACCACTTGACCGTGCCGCGCATCTCGACGGCGGAGCTCATGTCCACCGGCGCGCGCGGGGCCGGCCGGGGCCGGTCCTCGGCATAGGCTGGGCGGCTCATCGGGGCCGCCCCGGCTGTGCTCTCGTCAATCCGCACGACCTCGGCGATCTGTGGACCCTTCTGGCCCGGCGACACCAGGACGCGCAGGGTAGCGCCGGGCTGGACCGTCTGGGCGCCGGCGCGGGACAGCACGCTGATGTGCAGGAAGGCGTCGCCGCCTCCCCCATCCAGCTCCACGAAGCCAAAGCCCTTTTCGGCGTTGAACCACTTTACGATGGCTCCGGTCTCTGGACCCGTTGCAACCGGTGCGCGGGCTGGGCCGAAGCCTGGGGGGGCGCTGCCGCCCCGGGGAACGAAGGCGTCCCGGGGCACATAAGGCTCGTCCCGGCCGCGCGATGGCGGAAAATCATCGTTTCTTTCACGGCCGCGAGTGCCGCGGCGGGGGCTGTCGAAGGATCGGCGGTCAGGTGTGCGCATATTGGTCTCAAACGGATGAACGGGGGTTAACATGGGATGCCGACGGCACGGGCCAACCCATCCCTACAGCCAGGGAACACAATCGTAGCGTGTTTTCTACCGCTGGGCTAGGGCAATGCGGCTGCCACGATCCCGGGGATCAACGCGACACCAAGGCGTTGCGCGCCAGATTAACGCGACGCCCGGGCACAACGCGCCAGATTAATGTGACCGCAGGGCGCAACGCGCCAAATCAGCGTGACGCCAGGGCGCAACGCGCCCGTGCCGGCGCCGCCATGTAGGAGCCAAGCACTGCCGCCACCTGGCACGCGCTGAGCCGCCGCGGGCCGCGCATGGAGGGTTGCCGGCGCACGTTGATCCGCAGCACCCCGCCGCCGGGCAGGGCAATCCGTAGGCTGCCCTGCCGGATCGCCCGCATATACAACGGCATTCCCAGGCTGGCCGGCGGAATGCGTCCGGCGGCGATCGCGGCCACCCGAGCACGGTAGTCGGACGCCAGCACCGGCGTGCGGGAATGATAGTATCCCACTGCCTCATACCAGTTGCCGCCGGCATCCTCGCTCAACTGGCGCAGGAAACGGGCGCCATAGTCGGTGTTGGCGGCGGGGTCGAATGCCTCGTCCAAGTCGCGGAAGGCAGCGGGATGGGATTGCAGGTTGATCTGCATGCAGCCCACGTCCACCTGCTGTACCCGGCGGGCCAGGGCCAACCGGGTCCAGGTCACGGCGGCGGCCTTGCTTTCGAAGTACATCGCGGCCCCATCGGCGTTCACCGCCCATGGCCAGGGTTGCAGGCCCGCCAGCGGCGGCACCGGCCGGCCGCTTTCGGCCTTGGCGATGGCCGCAACCAGGCCGGGCGCGGTGCCATGCTTGGCCTCGGCCGTGACCAGCCCGGCGGAACACTGCGCCACCTGCGCCTGGTCCCAACCCAGCCCGGCCATCGGCGGTGAGGGCGCATCATCGGCAGCCCAGGCAGGCCTGGCCAGCACGCACGCCAGGCCAATCAACATCAAGCGGAACGCCACCATCTCCGGCCTATAGCGCAAACCTAAACCCCGTCTAGTTTGGGAACCGTAGTTTTTCTTCGTCAGGGTCGAGGTGA